>JBGSQM010000146.1:0-2064 GCA_041738035.1 Cellulophaga sp. | reverse complement strand
AGCAAGTGCTTAAAGTCCAACACTTCACCAAGCTGCGAAACATTGTGCATCATTTAATAAAACAGCATCAAAATACAATAAACTCAATTAGAAGAATTAATAATAGTAATGAAAAAAATAATTTACATTGTTCTGTTTAGTCTGTCTACTGTTAGTTGTACAACTACAAAAAAATATAATGACATTGAATACAAGATTTCGCCTAAACTGGATGAAACAACTCCAGTTTTGCAAGTCAATTTCGATTACAAAAGTGATGACAAAGGTTTAATCACCTTGCGCTATGAAAATGATTCTTGGGGAGATAGAGATATTTTCAATTGTATTAACAATTTAGAAGTTGTTCCAAAACCTGAAAGCATCGATTTTGTAAAAGATAGTAGTCAAATAACTATAAAAACTGCACCTAACAGAAGGCATACAATTCAATATGAAATTAAGCAAGATTACAAAGGTTTGCCTTTGAACGAAAAACGCTATAGACCCATGATTGATTCAAGCTATTTTCATTTATTGGGAATGAGGCTCTTTATTATTCCTGAACGTGTTTTTCCTTCAGATTCTGCTAAAGCGAAAATTAAATTTAATTTTTCACCGAAAGGTATTAAAGGACTATACCATAGCAGTTTTGGAGAGAATTACAGCCAAACGATAGATGTTGTTAGAGAGGATTTATACGCTTCGTTCTTCATTGGAGGAGTTTTTAAGAAGCATACATTTATACTTGAAAAAGACACGGTTTATTTTCTTACTAGAGGAAATTGGAAGTCGTTTAATGACCAAGATATTTTTCAACTCTTAAAGGAAACCATTACATCTCAATATAAATTCTGGAACGACCCACGAAGTGGTAATTTTTCGGTTTCACTTGTGCCAACTTATGAAACCTGGTATTCGGTTGGTGGCAGTGGATTTTCGACATCTTTCATTTCATTTGCTTCCAACAATGATAAAGTTTCTTTAAACCAAATGAGATGGTTGTATAACCACGAGTTGTTGCATAAATGGATTGGGAGAACAATACTAAACGAGAATGAAGTTGAACAATATTGGTTTAGCGAAGGTTTCACGGACTACTATTCGTATAAATTACAGTTAAAAAGTGACTATTTACAGATAACAGAATATGTTGACATTCTTAACAAAGAAGTTATAATTCCACATTATCAAGATCCGGTAAAAAATATACCCAACTCTCAATTAACCTTTCAGGAATATTGGAGTGATTACGGCAAATATCAAAAACTGCCTTACCGAAGAGGATTACTATATGCTTTTCTGATTGATAATCAAATTAAGAAAGCCTCTAACCATACCCAAAGTTTAGACAACCTAATGCAAGAATTTCTTGAGTTGGCATTAAAAGACAAAGACTTTAGATTAAATCAGTCCGTTTTTTTGGAAAGGCTAACTAAATTCCTAAATCACCCGACCTTAGAAATAGAATTTGAAAAATACATCAACAAAGGAGAGCTAATCAATTTTGAGAATCAAATACCAGTTGGACTCTTAATTGAGTATAAAGACAATGTTCCTGTTTTCAAAATAGACCCTAACCATACAAAAGAACTTGAAATCATCCTTAAATTGTAATAACTACAGGGAACAAGGGTTTGGCAAAAGTGGCGGTTCAATGCTCCGCAGGCACATATGTGATTAATCAAAGTTTGGTTCTCCGCATCAACATTTGTGGTGAAAATCGCCACCTTCGGGTAGCTGTCAAACGTCATACTGCGCAAAAACCTATTCTTTTTTTCTTGTAAATAAGCTAATAATTTCGTAAATTAATGTACTGTTAATCAATACATTAATTATGGATTTCATCAAAGGTTTTGACCGTAATCAACTAGTTATGATGGATTTTGAATCTTGTTTAGGTATGGATTCTTGGGCAAGGGTTGTGGATCTATTCGTGGATATACTTCCTCTTAAAGAACTAGGCTTTAAAGAGGTACTTAACGATCAGGGTAGACCTCCATATTGTTCCTCTGATTTACTTAAACTCTACCTATATGGTTACAAGAACAAAATACGATCCTCACGACAATTAGAATTGGCCTGTAA
>JBGSQM010000143.1:0-43308 GCA_041738035.1 Cellulophaga sp. | reverse complement strand
ATATGTTTAATTATTCCAGAAATTTAAACTGTGATTAAAAATTTCATATTCTTATTTTCTAAGAACACAGCTCTAATTTCGTAATTTTCTAGATTATTTCAAATTTTCGCCGGTGGTATTCCACAAAGTCAGGAGACTTTGCGGAGCGGGGATTTTCAAAGGTTTTTATTTATAAGTAAAAATTTTTTGTCTAAATGTAAAAAATACTTTACATTTGAAAAAAAAATTTATGAAAACAAACTACCTACTGCCTGCCTCTTTAAAAAATTGGGGTTGGTTTATTCTTATACCTTTTACTGTATTGGGTGTTTTAGTTTTAATAAATGACTGGGAGCCAGATTATTTAACGATGTCTGTGCCCTCAATGCTAATTGATGAGCTTTTTGTTGAAAAATCTTATTTTGGAATGGTAACCAATAATATTCTAAATGAAATTTGTGCGGTACTTGTAATTATTGGAGGGCTATTGGTGGCTTTTTCTAGACAGTATAATGAAGACGAATTTATTGCTAGCATTCGCTTAAAATCTTTGGTATGGGCAACTTATTTAAATTATGCAATTTTAATAATTGCTTTAATTTTAGTACATGAATTTTCTTTTTTTTGGGTCATGATTTTTAATATGTTTACCATGTTAATATTTTTCATCATCCTATTTCACTGGAATTTGGTAAAACTAAAAAAATCTACGGACAATGCGGAATAGTATAAAAGTAGAACGCGCTAAAAAGAACCTTACACAGGCTCAATTAGCAGATTTGACGCTGGTAAGTAGGCAAACTATCAATGCCATGGAATTGAATAAATACGTGCCGTCAACAGTATTATCATTGCGCCTGAGTAAAATTTTTGATACTTCGGTGAATGAATTATTTCAACTGGACGAAGAGGATTGGAAATAGGGAGTTTTTTAGCAACAAAAAAGCCGTTTCACTATATAGTAAAACGGCTTTTAGTTATTTATTTGAGGTATTATCCTAAAGTAACACGTTTGAATGAAGTTACTGCTAAACCATCTTGTGCAGATGAAACATAGGTAGCTACATTTATTTTATCGTCTTTAATAAAATTCTGATCTAATAAACATTGTTCTTGATCTAGAGAGGTGTTATCAGAAATAAAACGCTCCATTTTACCTGGAAGAATTTTATCCCAAATTTGCTCTGGTTTACCTTCCGCTTTTAATTCAGCTTTAGCAGCATTTTCAGCTTTGGCCATCACCTCAGCAGATAATTGACTCATAGATATATACTCAGGTATATTTTTCAATGTTTTGCCTAATCTTCCTAATTCTTCGTTCTCTTTTTCAATAACTGCAATTCTAGCTTCGGTTTCTGAGGCAACAAAAGCAGCATCAAAATCCTTGTAAGATAAGGTTGTAGCACCCATAGAAGCAATTTGCATGGCTACATCTTTTCCTACTTCCTCGTTTTTTATAGTTAAGCCTACTAAAGCAGCAATTTTATTAATGTGTACGTAGCTTCCAACATAAGGAGCTTCTAATCTTTCAAAGGCAGTAATATCTAGTTTTTCACCAATAACCCCAGTTTGTTCAATGAGTTTATCAGCTACAGTCATGCCACCAAAATCAGAGGCTAAGAAGTCTTCTTTTGTCTTAAAATGCAAAGCTTTTTCTGCTAATTGATTGGCTAGGGCTACAAAGTTTTCGTTTTTACCAACAAAATCAGTCTCACAACCTAAAACAATAGCAACACCTAAAGTGTTATCTGCGTTTACTTTTGCAATTGCAGCACCTTCTGTATTTTCTCTATCTGCTCTTTTTGCAGCAACTTTTTGTCCTTTTTTACGAAGAACGTCAATAGCTTTGTCAAAATCTCCTTCAGCCTCAACCAAAGCATTTTTACAATCCATCATGCCAGCTCCAGTGGCTTGTCTTAATTTATTTACTTCTGCGGCGGTAATCTTTACCATAACATACGATTTTTATTTCTTTCTCGTAAAACGAGAATCGTTAATTAGTATTTATTTTACCTCTCCTTTGAAGAGGTCGTAATTGCCATTTCAGCAATTACGGGTGAGGCCTTTACTCAATACCTCCTTTGGTGTTATCTTGCCATTCCTTTAATTCGTCCCATTTTCCTTCAGCAGCCATTTTAGCTTGTTTTGGCCATGATGCAGGGTTTTTAGAGGCGTACTTAGAACCAGCTTGTGTTAAAATTGCACTAAGTTCGGCTTCAGTTTTGTTAGCTAAATCAGCGAAATTTTTAATGCCTGATTCTTGGAATATTTTAGAAATTTTTGGACCAATACCTTCAACTTTAGTTAAATCGTCTTCTTCAACTTCTTTTTCTTCTGAAACTATTTTTTTAGTCTCAACTTTTTTCTTTTTTGGTGCTTGTTCTTCATCGCTACCTTCTTTCTCAGATGTTTTTTCTGATTTGCGTTCTGATAAACCTTCGGCAATAGCCTCAGTTACATGAGATAAAATAGCTTCGATAGATTTTGAAGCATCATCGTTAGATGGAATGATATAATCTAATAATCGTGGGTCAGAATTGGTATCTGCCATAGCGAAAATCGGAATATTTAATTTGATAGCTTCTTTTACTGCAATATGCTCACGCATGGTATCAACAATAAATAATGCACCTGGTAAACGTGTCATCTCAGCAATAGAACCTAAGTTCTTTTCCAGTTTTGCACGTAAACGATCCACTTGTAAACGTTCTTTTTTAGATAGGGTTAAGAAAGTACCATCTTTCTTCATTCTATCAATAGTAGCCATTTTTTTAACCGCTTTACGAATCGTAACAAAATTAGTTAACATACCACCTGGCCATCTTTCTGTAATGTACGGCATGTTTACTTTTGATACTTTTTCAGCAACGATATCTTTTGCCTGTTTTTTTGTAGCTACGAAAAGAATTTTTCTTCCAGATGCAGCAATTTTTTTAAGAGCCTCATTGGCTTCTTCTAGCTTTGCAGCCGTTTTGTAAAGATTAATAACGTGAATTCCATTGCGCTCCATGTAGATGTAAGGCGCCATGTTTGGATTCCATTTTCTTGTAAGGTGACCAAAATGTACACCTGCCTCTAAAAGGTCTTTTACTTCAATTTTTCTTGCCATTTTTTGTACTTAGTTTACGTTCCGTTGAATTAGCAATAATAAAGTGGCACTTAATGGTGGCCTTCACTATTTAGATGCTAAACTAGTTTCCAAAAAGTTATATACCTTTTGGACTATAACAACTTTGATTTTTAATATTTAATCTAATCTCCCGAACTATTCGGATTAGATTTTCAATGAACTTATAAAAGGCACTTCCGAAATAGTACCTTTTAATTTTATAAAAAACTGAATTAAATTCAGTGCTAGATTAACGTTTAGAGAACTGGAATTTCTTACGAGCTTTCTTCTGACCGAATTTCTTACGCTCCACCATTCTTGGATCTCTTGTCAATAAACCCTCTGGTTTTAATATGGCTCTATTTTCAACATCTATTTCACACAAGGCTCTTGACAATCCTAAACGAATAGCCTCAGCTTGACCCGTGATACCGCCGCCAAAAACATTTACATTAACATTGTAAATGTCTAAAGTATTGGTTAATGCAAAAGCTTGTTTTACCTTGTATTGTAAAGTGGCTGTAGGGAAATATACCGCTATGTCTTTTTTGTTGATGGTAATTTTACCATCACCATCTGAAAGATAAACACGTGCGACAGCCGTTTTTCTTCTTCCTATTTTATGAATTACGTCCATTATTTAAGGTCGTTTAAGTTAATAACAGTTGGTTTCTGAGCTTCTTGGCCGTGTTGAGTACCTTCATAAACTTTCAAGTTACGAAAGATAGCTGCACCTAATCTATTCTTAGGTAGCATTCCTTTTACTGAACGTTCTACGATGCTAATCGGATTTTTAACTAGCGCCTCGGATGCAGTTTGAAATCTTTGTCCGCCTGGGTAACCTGTATGACGAACATAGGTTTTAGTTGCCCACTTATTGCCAGTTAAGTTTATTTTCTCTGCATTGATAACTACTACATTATCTCCACAATCTACGTGCGGTGTAAAGCTTGGCTTGTATTTTCCTCTTAATATTTTTGCAACTTTCGAAGCAAAACGACCTAATGTCTCTCCTTCTGCATCAACCAACACCCATTGTTTATCAACAGTTGCTTTGTTCGCCGAAATTGTTTTGTAAGTTAATGTGTCCACAGTATTTTTTTATTTATTAAACACTTAAATCCCGTTTATTGGGGTGCAAATGTACATTAATAAACTTGAATTACAAATACTTGTTTCTAAATTATTCTTTTTTTTTTGAAGTCTTAATATTTGACTATTTTAAATTATCATAATGATGCTTTAAAGTTACAATTTGTCGTTGGAGCTTTGATTTAATTATTGGGATACTTTAAAATATTTTAAATTATTAAACGTTATAGCTTTGAAATTAAAACAAAAAATATATGAAACGCATTATTTTGGCACTTATATGTTGTGCAGCAATGAGTTATTCTTGTTCGGAGGATAACATGGGTGATACGGAGTTGTCATCATCGAAATTGATTGGAAAATGGTCGTTTTCTGAAATTGAAGCTCCCAATGCTACCGGTAATTTAAATCTAACAAACCAACTTTTAAGTATTTTAGTGGCGTCGGGTTGTGATATTTTAAATTATGATTTTAAAACGGATCAAACGGTTACGGCATCATTTAGAGATTTCTCACAGACTGGAAATAGTGTAAATTCTGCAGGTTCTGGCATTGCAGTTCAATGCCCTACCGAAGTGATAACTAGCACTGGAGTTTGGAGTTTAGAGGGTGATAAATTATCTTTTTTGGATGCCAACGGCAACGAAGAAACTGTAACTATCCAAATTGATGGTGATACCTTAACCGTACCTGGTGAAGTGATTAACGAAGAAAATTTGGCAGGTACAAAAGCCATTTTTAAAAAGCAATCATAACGGTATTTAAAGAGATATAAAGCCCTTTGTTTTCGCAAAGGGCTTTCTGTTTTTTAATGCGCCACCAACCAATTTTCGCCAACACCTATTTCAACATCTAAAGGAACGCTGAGGCTGTAAGCATTTTCCATTTCTGATTTTATGAGTTTTTTCATGGTTTCAAGCTCTGGTTTAAAAACATCAAAAACCAATTCATCGTGCACTTGTAAGAGCATTTTGGTTTTATAATTACCAGCTTTTAATTTTCCGTGAATGTTGATCATCGCAATTTTAATGATATCCGCCGCGCTCCCTTGTATTGGGGCGTTTACGGCGTTTCGTTCGGCGGCACCACGAACAATGGCATTGCTGCCATTAATATCCTTTAAATACCTGCGTCGTCCTAAAACGGTTTGCACATAACCGTTATCACGAGCAAAATCCACTAGTTCGCTCATATAATTCCGTAATTTAGGGTAGGTCTTATAATAGGTATCTATTAAATCTTTAGATTCCGCCCTAGATAATTCGGTCTGATTGCTCAATCCGAAAGCCGAAACTCCATATATAATTCCGAAATTAACCGTCTTTGCATTGCTCCGTTGTTCACGTGTAACTTCGTTAATAGGCACATTGAAAACTTTTGAGGCTGTAGAAGCGTGAATATCTTCGCCGTTTTTAAAAGCTTCAATCATGGTGGTTTCTTCACTTAATGCCGCAATAATTCTTAATTCTATTTGCGAATAATCAGCAGCAAGTAAACAGTAATTTTCATCTCTAGGAATAAATGCTTTCCTAACTTGTCTTCCTCTTTCAGTTCTAATAGGGATGTTTTGTAGGTTGGGGTTATTACTGCTCAATCGCCCAGTAGCGGCAACGGTTTGCATATAATCAGTATGCACTCTACCAGTGCTTGGTGCAACTTGGTCTGGTAAGGCATCTACGTAAGTACTTTTAAGTTTGCTCAATCCTCTATATTCTAAAACATCTTTTATGATTTCATGGTCTTTGGCTAAGTATGAAAGTACATCTTCAGCAGTAGAATATTGACCTGTTTTCGTTTTTTTAGGTTTGGCAATTAACTTCAATTTATCAAATAAAATATCGCCTAATTGTTTGGGTGACGCAATATTAAATTCTTCACCTGCTTCTTGGTAAATTTTTGATTCTAATTTTTTAATATCACTATCTAAATCAGTTGAAAGCGATTTTAAGAAATTTTCATCTAAATTAATACCTTCTAATTCCATATCAGCCAAAACGTGCAGTAATGGAATTTCGATATTGTTAAACAAATCTTCGGTTTTTGCCTCGGCTAATTCAGGTCTAAAATGCTGCGCTAATTGAAAAGTTACATCGGCATCTTCCACGGCATATTCTGTTTGTTCTTCTAAAGGAACATCGCGCATATTTAGTTGATTTTTTCCCTTTTTACCGATGAGTTCTGTAATGGAAACAGGCGTATAGTTTAAATACGTTTCTGCTAAAACATCCATATTATGACGCATATCTGGGTTAATCAGGTAATGCGCCAACATGGTGTCAAAACATTTTCCTTTTACCGATACTTTATATTTATTTAATACTTTTATATCGTATTTTAAATTCTGACCTATTTTTTCCATCGCTTCGTTTTCAAAAAACGGACGTAATTCTTCTATGATTTTTTGAGCTTCGTTTTTGTCCTCGGGAAACGGAATATAATATCCTTTTTGCGCTTCCCACGAAAAAGCAATACCTACTAATTCTGCCGTAAGTGGATTTAAACCTGTAGTTTCGGTATCAAAACAAACCGAAGTCTGTTTCATTAAATTTTGTAAAAACAATTTCATTCCCATGCCCGGCGCAACACTTTGGTACAAGTGCGAAACATCTTTAATCGTTTTTCTGCTCGAATAATCTTGAATGGTTTCTGTTGTCGTGCTTGGGTCTGCTCCAAATAACGAAAATTGACCTCCACCAGCAGTTTCTTTTAATTGCGCCTGCGCTTTTGGGCTGGGCGTACTCGAAATTTGCGTTGTATGTTCTTCGTCATCGCCAGAAAATAGTTTTAAAAACTGGTCTTTTAAGCGTCTAAATTCTAATTCTTCAAATAAAATTTGCACCTTTTCTGCATCAGGTACCGAAAGTTCATAGTCTTTCGCATTAAAAGTTACATCGCAATCGATGCAAATCGTAGCTAATTTTTTAGAAAGCAAGCCTAACTCCGCGCTTTCTTCAATTTTTTCTTTCATTTTACCTTTCAGCTTATCGGTATTTGCTAAAAGATTTTCCATAGTGCCAAATTCTTCAAGAAATTTTTTGGCTGTTTTTTCTCCGACTCCTGGTAATCCAGGAATATTATCGCTGGCATCACCCATCATCCCTAAATAATCAATCACCTGCTCTGGTCGTTCAACCCCAAAACGTTTCTGCACTTCTGGAATTCCCCAGATTTCAATGCCATTACCCATTCTAGCTGGGCGATACATAAAAATATTTTCAGAAACCAGCTGTCCAAAATCTTTATCGGGCGTAACCATAAACACCTTGTAATCTTCTTTTTCCGCTTGTTTGGCAAGTGTGCCTATAATATCATCTGCTTCCCAGCCATCCAAAACCACAACAGGGATGTGCATAGCTTTTAAAATATCTTGAATATAAGGGATGGCAATACGAATGGCATCGGGTGTTTCTAGTCTATTTGCCTTGTATGCAGGGAAAAGTTCAGTGCGTTCTGTACTTCCGCCTTTATCAAAACAAACGGCTAAATGATCTGGTTTCTCTCTTTTAATGACATCTAAAAGAGAATTCATAAAGCCCATAATGGCAGAGGTGTCCATGCCTTTAGAGTTTATTCTAGGGTTTTTTATTAAGGCGTAATAACCACGAAATATTAATGCGTACGCATCGAGTAAAAAAAGTCTTTTTTGATCTGCCATTTTGTTTTTTGTTCAAGAATTTCAAAACTACGAAGTTTATCTAAAATATCTTCGTTACTTGTTACTTTTATCTTCCTTAATTTAGGGCTTTAAATTTAAGAATATGCTAGTAGAAGTTTGTGCCAACTCTTTAGAATCTGCACTAAATGCGCAAAAAGCAGGAGCAGATAGAATAGAACTTTGTACAGAATTGGGTGTTGGCGGGATAACGCCTTCTTATGGATTATTAAAAAGTGTTAAAGAGCAAGTAACTATTCCCATACATGTTTTAATTCGGCCTAGAAGTGGCGATTTTAGTTATGACAAGGCCGAATTTGAAAGTATGCTTTACGATATAAAACTTTGTATTGATATGGGTTTTGATGGCATCGTAGCAGGGGTTTTAGAGCAAGACCGTACTTTAGATGTAAAACGAACCGAGCAATTAAAAAAAGCGTCAATAGGCTTAAAATTTACCTTTCACAGGGCTTTTGATTGGGTGAAAAATCCTTTTTTAACTTTAGAAAAGTTAGAAGAATTAGGCGTTGATTATATTTTAACTTCTGGACAGCAACAAAAGGCTTTAGAAGGGATTAATTTGTTGGTACAGTTGAATCAACAGGCATCCACTTGTATCATAATGCCTGGTAGTGGAATTAACGCATCTAATGTAACATCATTTAAAGAGAAAAATTTCAAGGCTATACATTTGTCGGGGACTAAATTTTTTCCAAAAAATGCTAATTTGGAAGGTTTACCTATGAGCTCTTTGCATTTTTTTCAAGAGGATAAAAAAATAATTTCTGATTTTGATACTATATTAGAAGTCGTGAATAGGCTTAAATAAATCTCAAATGAAGCAAGTCTTTTGTAAAATACAAATACCTTTGTTCAAAAAGTAAATGCTACGCTGGATTATTTTTGTTATTATTTACCTTGCTTTAGGGGTTTACGCCTTACAGGCACTAAAAACCGCTACTCGTTATCCTTGGGTGTATTATACCTATATCGCGTTGTTCTTTATAGTTTTAGGAAATTTTATCTACCAATTTACCTTCGGCGCTGCTGATGGCAGAGTTTTAAGTATTGCCAAAAGCTATGCTTTTGGTTTCTTATTGACCGTCTTAACTTTTAACCTGATTACCGTATTTTTTTTATTTTCAGAAGACATTTTCAGATTTTTATCAGGTGCTTATCAAAAACTCTTCGGAATGGAAAAAACATTTACTTTTCCGGAGCGCAGACGCTTTTTGAGTATAGTGGCACTAGGTATAGCGGCTGTACCCTTCGGAGCTTTGATATTTGGGATGTACAAAGGCAAATACAATTTTAAGGTGTTGAAATATACTTTAGAGTTCGATGATTTGCCTGATGCCTTTGACGGGTATCAAATTACACAAATCTCTGATGTACATAGCGGCAGTTTCGATAATAGAGAGAAAATCGAATATGCCGTTAATTTGGTGAACAAGCAAAAAAGTGATGTGCTCTTTTTTACAGGCGACATGGTCAATAATAAATCAGAAGAAATGCTTCCTTGGAAAGAGCTATTCTCCACCCTTAAGGCTAAAGATGGCAAATTCTCTGTTTTAGGGAATCATGATTATGGCGATTATGTGGATTGGAATTCAGAGGAAGACAAACAACAAAACTTAGAAGATTTAAAAAAATTACAAAAAGAAATTGGTTTTGATTTGCTTTTAAATGACAGCCGATACCTTAAAAAAGGAAATGATAAAATAGCCATTATAGGTGTTGAAAACTGGGGTAGAGGTGGTTTTAAAAAAGCAGGAGATTTAAAAAAAGCGGTTCAGAAGATTGATAAAAATGATTTTAAAATATTGCTCAGCCATGATCCTAGCCACTGGGAAGATGTGGTACTGCATGACGATGACCACTATCATTTAACCTTAAGCGGACATACCCATGGCATGCAATTTGGCATAGAAATACCAGGTTGGATAAAGTGGAGTCCAGCAAAATGGCGTTATACCTATTGGGCTGGAGTTTATAAAGAGCTCGGACAATTTATCAATGTGAACAGAGGTTTTGGATTTTTAGGATATCCCGGACGCGTTGGAATATGGCCAGAAATAACCGTAATTACCCTAAAGAAAAAAAATTAGGCTAGTTTTTTAAGATAAATAGGTACAAAAAAAGTTTATCAATTTATTTTTTAACATTTTTTCATACATTTGAATAATGAAAACAAACGTGCTAGTATGTCTAAATTTGGCGATCTAATAGATTCTAAACATCCAGTATTACTGGATTTTTATGCGGAATGGAACGAACAATCCACCGCAATGCATGCTGTGCTGCGAGATGTAGCCGCAGCTTTAGGCGATAGAGGTAAAGTAATTAAGATTGATGTTGATAAGAATAAAGAACTCTCTCAAGCATTGAGAGTGAAAGGCTTGCCTACTTTAATGATTTACAAAAACGGCGAAATGGTTTGGCGACAGAGTGGAGAACAAGATGCTAACACCCTAATTGGGATTCTCAACGAATATATATAAAAGTATAAAAAAACCGAGATTTTCATCTCGGTTTTTTTTGCTTTGTTCCTTATTCTTGAATAATTGGAAGAGAGTCCAATTCTCTTTCGAAAGTTGTATTATCAATTGCGGTAGAGTCTAGTAAGTCTCTATTTTCTAAAGGTACATTATTATTAAGTAGAGGATCAGCGCCAGCATCTACAAATCGGCTAAACTTGTCAATATATTCATTGAAGATGAGCGTTTCTTTTTCTGCAATCTCTTTATCCCCATTTCTGATAACAATATCAATATTTCTATTGTATGCTTCCATATCAGAGATAATATCATCTAATTTTTCATACTGCTCATCTAAAGGCATGCTAGCATAATAGTTTAATCTTTCTTGGTATATTGTTTTTAACTGTTCGAATAATTCACGAGCTTTTTTGGTTTCGCCTACCTTGTAATAACCATCTACAAAAGGTTCTACAAAAGCATGGTATTCAAAATATGCAATGGGCATATTGGTCATGGCAACATCAATCATTTCTTTGGCCTTATCAATCTTATTTTCATTGAGGAGTTGTTCTACCAGGCGCGCAATATTGCCTCTAAAAGATAAACCTTGAATTCGGGTTTGTGTATCGTGATAAATTTTATCACTTCCAGAATTACCCCAATCCCATTTTTTAACGATATCATACATTAAATCGGTATCAATGCGTCCCATTTCATAAGAACGCTTATCAGACTCGGTTTTAATGGGGACTAATTTATAGACCAAACCATCTAGTTGCAAATAATCTTTCATCCAAATATATTCGCCATCATCAAAACTACCACCTGAGAAATAAATAGGTCGTTTCCAATCGTTATTGGCAATAATATCGAGCATTAAAAGTCTGTTTTTTGGCAATGCACTTTTAGGTAAGTCAATATCAATATAATCTACAATTAAAGCAGTATCTTTTTCTTTCACCAAACCGCTTTTTAAAACATTCTCTTTGTTAACAGGAATACGAATTTTGTTGGTAGGATAAAAAACAAGATCTAAAGTGTTTTCTGGATATTGACTAATATCAACATCTTCTGATGCGGATAAAACACTTCTTAATTTGGTTCTAGGTTCGTCACTAGCCACCCAATCCATAAATGCCTTAATATCCCATCGAGATTCAGATAAATTTCTGTTGTATAGTTGATCTACATTTTGATAATAAACCACATCCCTAGAACCTTGCCTGTACTTGAAATGAGTAAGTTGCGAGGGTATTGCTTCACTCGTATATGCTTTCTTCTTCATTTGGTCAATATACCAATCGGTTTGAAAAAGGCTAGTGTTAATAACACGAACATCTGTACGGTAGCCTTCTATTTCTTGAGCAAACCAAAGGGGGAAAGTATCATTATCTCCAATTGTGAAAAGTATAGCACCTACATTTTCTTGTGTGGACTCTAAATAGGCTTTTGCGGTACTTTGGGCCGTAAATCGGTTAGATCTGTCGTGATCATCCCAATTTTCAAAAGCCATTAAAAATGGCACCGCTAATAAACAAACTACCGTAATTGCGGGCGCTAGAATTTTAGGGGGCACTAATTTTTTAAAGGCATCAAATATGCCATAGACTCCAAGACCTATCCAAATGGCAAAAATATAGAAGGCGCCCACTAAAGAATAGTCGCGTTCTCTAGGTTGAAAAATTCCAGGATTGGTGTAAAACTGAATGGCAAGTCCTGTAAATAAAAAGAATATCAATAGCACCCAAAACTGCTTCGGGTTTTTTCCAATTTGATAGAAGATGCCGATAACACCCAATAATAAGGGTAAAAAATAATATACATTTCTGCCTTTGTTGTTTAAGACTTCGGCGGGTAAGTTGTCTTGACTGCCAAGTCTTGCGCTATCAATAAAATGAATACCGCTCAACCAATTCCCATTCTCATCGTACCTACCTTGTTTGTCATTTTGTTTGCCTGTGAAATTCCACATAAAATAGCGCCAAAACATATAACCAAACTGGAACTCGAACATGTATTCAACATTTTGCCATAAGGTGGGTGGCTCAACTTCCAAATACTCTTTAAACCTAGTTAAAAATTGAATATATTCTGTCTCGCCCACTTCGCCTTTAGCAAAACCAGTCTTTAGTTGTGCAATGGCATTTTTTAGTTCTTCGTTATTGGTCTTTGGTTTAAATTCCGGAACGCCAAAATAACGTACATAATTCTCTATATTTTGCTCACTCCACATTCTAGGTAGCAAACCTACATGTTTTCTATTAGCACCTTGGGCCGCATTTTCATATTTATTTACGATAATGTATTTGCCTGCTTTTTCATCTCTTTCATATTTAGGTTTGTCATCTTCATCCTCGCCTGGACCTGCAAAAGCATTGGTGTAATAAGCGCCATAAAAAGGACTATCAACTCCTGGATATTGCTCCCTATTATAGTATGCCAATAAAGATCGCGCATCCGAAGGGTCATTTTCATTAATTACTACATCGGCATTAGCTCTGATAGGAAGCATCAACCATGAAGAAAATCCTAAAAATAAAAACACCAAACATAACACTATGGTATTGGCTGTTTTATAGTTGTGTTTTCTGGTATAGTTTAGTCCAAAATAAAATACAGCGATAAAAATAAGGCCCATGATTATAGAGCCAGAATTAAAAGGTAATCCTATGGTATTGATAAAAAATACTTCGCTCCATCCAAAAGCAACCAAAACATAGGTTAAAGAAAACTTATAAACGAGCATCAAAATAGCCACTACAGCGCCATTGGCAATCAAAAAGTTTTTTAAGGTGGTGGTTTTGTATTTTTTAAAGTAATATAACAAACCGATAGATGGGATGGCTAAAAAGCCCATAAACTGAATCCCAAAAGTTAAGCCTACTACAAAAGATATTAAAACAATCCATTTATTTCCACGCGGAGAATCGCTATTGTCAACCCATTTTAAGCCCATCCAAAGCAATAAAGCCATGATAAAACTAGCCATGGAATACACTTCAGTTTCTACAGCATTAAACCAAAAACTATCAGAAAAGGTAAAAGCTAAGGAACCTACCATGGCACTTCCAAAAATGGCAATAGCTTTGCTATTGGTGATAATTTCTTCGTCGCCAATTATTTTTTTGGTGAGATTGGTAATGGTCCAGAACATAAAAAGAATGGTAAATGCGCTAGACACTACAGAAACATAGTTGACCATCAAAGCAACTTTTGAGGTGTCGCCAAAGGCAAACATCGAGAAAAAAGCACCAATCATTTGCAAAAGGGGTGCTCCTGGCGGGTGGCCTACTTGGAGCTTGGCTGAGGTGGCAATATATTCGCCAGCGTCCCAAAAACTGCCGGTTGGTTCAACGGTAATTCCATAGGTAATTAGGGCCATAAAAAAAACAAACCATCCTAAAATGGAATCCCATTTTTCAAAATTCTTAGAAAACATCTATGTTCTATTTTAACAATCACGGCGAATTTACTAATTAAAATAGATATGATATTCATTTTTTTATAAACCTTTAACACTGTGCGTTTTTATTGGGGATATTTTATTTTGAATAGCAGCGAAGCAATGTATTGAAAATAGTTAGCTTAATAAGTCTCGTTTTTTTTTGACAATAATTGAGCTTATGCCTCTGAATTTATTGTTAAATGCTATTATTTTTCAATTTAAAATAGGGTATCTAATAACTACATATTTTATTTTTTAATTATTAGCTCTAAATATTTGTGGATATCAAACTTTGTTATAAATTTGCACCGCTTTTAGAGGTAATGGTCCATGGTGTAATGGTAACACTCCGGTTTTTGGTACCGTCATTCAAGGTTCGAGTCCTTGTGGACCAACACAGATTTAAGAAGTCCCTACCTTAAGAGTAGGGATTTTTGTTTTAAAACTATTTTTGTTTCACGTGTAAAGTCTAAGTAGTAATATATAAAGGTTTATAGAAAAATGTTGTATATTTGCACTGCTTAAATGACAAATAGTATATGCGAGGGGACAATTTGTCCCCTCTTTTATTACTTAATTTTATGTTTAAAGAGAAAGTATTTGCTTTATTAGAGGCTGGTTTAAAAGAAAATGATTCTATTTTCTTAATAGATTTTAAAATAAGTCCAGATCAAAAAATCACCATCACTTTAGATGGCGATAATGGCGTTACGGTGAATGATTGTATCGCGATAAGTAGAGCTATTGAACATAATTTAGAGAGAGAAGAAGAAGATTTTTCTTTAGAAGTGGCTTCAGTTGGTGCTACAACACCGATGGTTATGCCGCGACAATATAAAAAGAATATTGGCAGAGAATTGGAAGTCAAGACTCAAGATGCTAAATTTGAAGGATTATTAACTGATACGAGCGATCAGGGAATTACTCTGGAATGGAAATCTAGAGAACCTAAACCAGTAGGTAAGGGTAAAATTACAGTTCAGAAAACACAATTTTTTGATTTTTCTGAAATTCAAGAAGCAAAAGTTATTATAAAATTTTAATTGTAATTCAACATGGAAAATATTGCGCTGATCGAATCTTTTTCGGAATTTAAAGACGATAAGTTCATTGACAGGGTAACGCTTATGGCGATTCTAGAAGACGTTTTTAGAAACGCTTTAAAGAAAAAATTTGGGTCTGATGATAATTTTGATATCATTATAAATCCAGACAAAGGAGATTTAGAAATCTGGAGAAATCGGATCGTTGTTGAAGACGGACAAGTAGAAGAGCCAAACGAGGAAATTTCTTTGAGTGAGGCACGCAAAATTGAGCCAGATTTTGAAGTTGGTGAAGATGTTTCGGAAGAAGTAAAATTAATACAATTAGGGAGAAGAGCTATTTTAGCTTTGCGTCAAAATTTAATTTCTAAAATCCATGAGCACGATAATACCACTATCTATAAGCAATTTAAAGACTTAGAAGGTGAAATATATACTGCGGAAGTACACCACATCCGTCATAAAGTAGTTATTTTGTTAGATGATGAAGGCAACGAAATCATCATGCCAAAAGAAAAGCAGATTCCTTCTGATTTCTTTAGAAAAGGAGATAATGTTCGTGGAATTATTGAAAGTGTCGAGTTAAAGGGTAATAAGCCTATAATCATCATGTCGAGAACAGCGCCAGCATTTTTAGAACAATTATTCTTTCAAGAAATACCCGAAGTTTTTGATGGCTTAATTACCGTTAAGAAAGTAGTGCGTATCCCGGGTGAAAAAGCCAAAGTTGCGGTTGATTCTTATGACGATCGTATAGACCCAGTTGGGGCTTGCGTTGGAATGAAAGGTTCTCGTATTCATGGTATTGTGAGAGAATTAGGGAACGAAAATATTGATGTGATTAACTGGACGAGTAACCCTCAGTTATTGGTTACCAGGGCTTTAAGTCCAGCACGTGTATCCTCGGTGAAATTAGATGATGTAAAAATGACAGCCCAAGTATATTTGAGACCCGAAGAGGTTTCAAAAGCCATAGGTAGGGGTGGTCATAATATTAGATTAGCTGGTCAGTTAACAGGGTACGAAATAGATGTTTTCCGCGAAGGTGTAGAAGAAGATGTGGAATTAACTGAATTCTCTGATGAAATTGAAGGATGGATAATTGAAGAATTTAAGAAAATAGGAATGGATACTGCTCGTAGTGTTTTAGAGCAAGATATTGACGATTTAGTCAAAAGAACAGATTTAGAAGAGGAGACAATTATAGAAGTTGTTCGAATCTTAAAAGAAGAATTAGCAGATTAAGCTATATATTAGCAACAAATTTCAAGTATAGTAACAGGTATTTATGGCAGACGATGCAACAATAAGGCTTAACAAAGTCCTACGGGAACTAAACATTTCACTCGATAGAGCGGTAGATTTTTTGGGTTCCAAAGGGCACGATGTGGATGCAAGGCCTACCACTAAAATTTCTAATGAGGTGTATCAAGTGTTATTGGATGGTTTCCAAACTGACATGAGTAAAAAAGTTGCATCTAAAGAAGTTGGTGAGGAAAAAAGGAAAGAGAAAGAAGCGATAAGACTTCAACTTGAGCAGGAGCAAGAAGATAGAAGGGTTGAAAGAGAAAAAAGAACGGCTTCAGAACAGGTTATTAGAGGTAAAGCAGAAATTTCTGGACCTAAAACAGTAGGTAAAATTGATTTAGAGCCCAAAAAAGCTAAAGAAATTGTAGTACCACAAGAAATTAAGGAAGTAGAGAAGCCTGTTGAAAAGCTTGTTGTTGAAGCACCTAAAGTTGAGGTAGTTAAAGCATCTTCTGAAAAACCGAAATTTAAAGTAGTCGATAAAATTGATTTATCACCCGCTAGGCCTAAGGAAGTAGAAAAGAAGAAAGAAGTAGAAAAACCTATTGTAAAAGTAGAAGTAGCTGCTCCAAAAGAAAAGGAAATAGAAAAGGCTATTCCTGTTGTGAATACAGAAGAAAAACCAGCTGAATCCGAAACCCTAACTACACAGTACAAAAAGCTAACGGGACCCAAAATAATGGGCGACAAAATAGATCTTTCTAAATTTGAGAAACCAAAGAAAAAGAAAGAAAATCCTAAAGTAGGTGGCGAATCTTCTGCGGATAAGAAGAAACGCAGAAGAAGAATCGTTAGCAATAATACTGCGCCAAGTACGCCTAGTACTCCAGGAAATAATTTAGGGCCCAGAGGAACAAACAGACCTCCAAATCCAGCCTTTAAAAAAGGACCTTTTACGCCACAACAGCGTTTTAATCCTGTTGCTAAAGTAGAGCCTACCGAAGAAGACGTGCAAAAGCAAGTTAGAGAAACCTTAGAAAAATTACAAGGTAAATCTAAAAAAGGAAAAGGTGCTAAATACAGAAGAGATAAACGAGATAGTCACCGTCAGCAGACAGAGAAAGATCTTGAACAACAAGAACTTGATAGTAAAATCTTAAAAGTAACCGAGTTTGTAACCGCTAATGAAGTGGCTACAATGATGGATATCCCAACAACTAAGATTATTTCGGCATGTATGTCATTGGGCATCATGGTAACCATGAACCAGCGTTTAGATGCAGAAACGCTATCTATCGTAGCAGAAGAATTTGGCTTCGAAGTAGAATTTGTTTCCGCTGATATTGAAGAAGCTATTGAAGTAAAAGCGGATGCTCCTGAAGATTTAAAAGAGCGTGCGCCAATCGTTACAGTGATGGGTCACGTAGATCATGGTAAAACATCATTACTAGATTATATTAGAAAAGAAAATGTAATTGCTGGAGAAAGTGGAGGCATTACACAGCATATTGGTGCTTATGGTGTTACTTTAGATAACGATCAAAAAATCGCCTTTTTAGATACTCCTGGTCACGAAGCCTTTACGGCTATGCGTGCTCGTGGGGCTCAAGTAACGGATATTGCAATTATTGTAGTGGCGGCAGATGATGCTATTATGCCTCAAACAAAAGAGGCCATCAGTCACGCTCAGGCAGCTGGTGTTCCCATAGTTTTTGCAATAAATAAAATTGATAAACCAACCGCTAATGTTGATAAAATTAAAGAAGGTTTAGCTCAAATGAATTTATTGGTAGAAGATTGGGGTGGAAAAATTCAATCTCAAGATATTTCTGCTAAAACTGGCGAAGGTGTAAAAGAATTATTAGAAAAAGTTTTATTAGAAGCGGAGCTTTTAGAGCTTAAAGCAAATCCAGATAAATTGGCATTAGGTACTGTTGTTGAAGCATTTTTAGATAAGGGTAGAGGATATGTTTCTACTGTTTTAGTGCAAGCAGGTACTTTAAAAATTGGAGACTACGTTTTGGCTGGTACATGCAGTGGAAAGATTAAAGCCATGCAAGATGAGCGTGGTAATATTGTTAAAATTGCTGGACCTTCAACGCCCATATCTATTTTGGGATTAGACGGAGCACCACAAGCTGGTGATAAATTTAATGTACTTCAAGACGAACGTGAAGCAAAACAAATCGCAGCGAAAAGAGGGCAGTTATTACGTGAGCAATCGGTAAGAACACAGCGTCATATTACGCTTGATGAAATTGGTAGGCGTATCGCATTAGGCGACTTTAAAGAGTTAAATATTATACTTAAGGGTGATGTGGATGGCTCGGTAGAGGCATTGACAGACTCGTTCCAAAAATTATCAACTCCTGAAATTCAGGTAAACATAATTCATAAAGCGGTTGGACCTATAACCGAGTCAGATGTATTATTGGCTTCTGCTTCGGATGCCATTATTATTGGCTTTAATGTGAGGCCTACAGGTAACGCCAGAACCATAGCAGATAATGAAGAGATAGATATCAGAATGTATTCCATTATTTATGATGCCATCAACGATCTGAAAGATGCAATGGAAGGAATGCTTTCTCCTGAAATTAAAGAAGAAATTACAGGAACAGCGGAAATTCGAGAAACGTTTAAAATTTCTAAGATTGGTACTATTGCAGGTTGTATGGTAACTAGTGGAAAAATATTAAGAAGTTCCGGAATTCGTTTAATTCGTGATGGAGTTGTAGTTTACACAGGTGAATTGTCTTCATTAAAACGTTTTAAAGACGATGTTAAGGAGGTTGCTAAAGGCTACGATTGTGGAATTCAAATTAAGAATTATAACGATATTAGAGAGTTAGATATCGTAGAAGGTTTCCAAGAAGTAGCCGTTAAGAAAAAGTTGAAATAAAGTAAATTTATAGGAAGTAAAAAAAGGGAGCCAAATGGCTCCCTTTTTTATGAATTAAATGCTTTACTTTTATGAGAACTTTTAGAAAATATTAAAAAAGGGCCTAGAATTTCTCACCAGAAATTTTTATAAAGTTAATAATATCAGTTATTGTTTGAAATTACGCTAAAAGAAAGTGATGGATTTTTTCTTTATTTAATATTGAAAACAAAGCATAACCCCAGCTACGGTTTTTTAAATTGAAAAAAAAAAGGGAAAAGACGCATTTGATTACATTAATTTCAAATGGTAAATGGTATTATAAAAATATTTTTATTTGGGAGCAATAATAATAGCAGCAGGATATTTTATTCTTACTTCATTATACTTTCTTTGCGCTTCTAAGGCTGATTTTATATCGGTTATCCTAACTCTGTAATCCACATCAATATGAACAATTTTAACCTTCCAACTCGGAAAATCGACCTCAAAACTGGTTTTTTTCTGGTTTGCTAAGTTGAACATACCGTTAAATATTTGAATTTGGTACTCTTCCACATCTTCATCAGAAGACTTGTAGATTTCTACTAATTTTGAAATTTTTTCATCTTGTTGCAAACTAATTTTACCTTCTTGAGCGGAGCAATAGAAAGTGAATAAGGTAAAAATCAATACGTTAATAGTGTTTTTCATTTGAGCTATTTTTTTTAAATAAATACAGATAACAAAAGTAATTTTTTTAAGCGTACACAAAAGCTTTGTTTTTTATTTAGAATCAATATAAATTATAAATTATAGATAACTTAACATTTCTCAAATAAAGTCTATGTCGTATTTTTGCGTTCGATTTCTGGATGTATTTTTTTTTGGTAATGGAGACCAAAATAATCATTCCAAGAAATATATAGAAACAATTTAAATATGAAAAAGGTTACGTACCGCAATCAATTTTCTAAAGTTTTAGGTGTCAGTTTGTTAATCGGTTTGTTGTTTTCAACAAGTCTTTTTTCTCAAGACGAAGCTGCTGCTTCTGCTGATCCTGTAAAAGGTAAATCCTTGTTTAATCAAAACTGTGCCGCTTGTCATGCTTTAAACAAAAAGATGACAGGACCTGCGCTTGCCAATGTCCAAGGGAGATTGATGGCAGAGGAAGGTTTAGATATAGAGTGGATGTATGCTTGGATTAAAAACAGCGCAGGTCTTATTGCTTCTGGTGATGCTTATGCAAATAAGATTTATAATGAGTACAACCAAGCTGCGATGACAGCTTTCCCAACGCTTTCTAATCAAGATATCGACAATATTTTAGCCTATACTGCTGCGCCACCGCCGGCAGCAGTAGTTCCAGTGGCAGATGTTGCTGGTGGTGCGGCTGCAACTACTTCAGGCGGGTTGTCAAATGAAGTTGTTTTAGGGGCTTTAATTTTAGTTTTTGCCTTATTGGTAATGATGTTGTTCATGGTAAATGCCACACTTCGTCGTATTGCCGAGGCGAGTGGTGTTGTTCTTGAAAAGGAAGCTGCTCAAAAAAGAACACCTATTTGGAAAGCATTTGCTCAAAATCAATTTTTGGTTTTAGTAACGGTCATATTTTTTCTATTAGGTAGTGCCTACTTTGCTTATGGATGGATGATGCAGGTTGGCGTAGATCAGGGTTATGCGCCAATACAGCCTATTCATTATTCACATAAAATACATGCGGGAGATAATAAAATTGATTGTCAATATTGCCATTCTTCTGCACGTGTTTCTAAACATTCAGGAATACCCTCGTTGAATGTGTGTATGAATTGTCATAAATCAATCTACGAATATAAAGGAAATCCAGAAGGCCCCACTCAAGAAGATTTGGCAAATGGATACACTAATGATTTTTACACCGCTGAAATTAAGAAATTATACAAAGCAGTTGGTTGGGATGAAGATAATCAAAAGTACACAGGCGAAACACAGCCGGTGGAATGGGTCAGAATACATAACCTTCCAGATTTGGCTTACTTTAACCACTCTCAACACGTTTCTGTAGCGGGTATTGAGTGCCAAACTTGTCACGGTCCCGTAGAGGAAATGGAGATCATGTATCAATATTCTCCTTTAACCATGGGTTGGTGTATTGACTGTCATAGGCAAACGAACGTTAAAGTAGAAGGCAATGAATATTATGATAAAATCCATGCCGAGCTTTCAAAAAAATATGGTGTTGAAAACCTTACAGCCGCTCAAATGGGAGGTTTAGAATGTGGTAAGTGTCACTATTAAAAAATTTAATAAGAAGATAATTTCAGAGATATACGTATGGCATCAAACAAAAGATATTGGAAAAGTGAAGCGGAGTTAAATCCTAACGATTCCATTGTTGAGGCGCTAAGAAATAACGAGTTTGTTCAAGATATTCCTGTAGATGAATTTTTGGGAGATAAAGAAAATTTAGCTTCTTCATCGACAAATAGAAGAGATTTCTTGAAATATGTTGGTTTTAGTACGGCTGCAGCAACTTTAGCGGCTTGTGAAGGTCCAGTAATAAAATCTATTCCTTATGTTGTGCAACCAGAAATCATTATACCGGGTGTTGCAAATTTCTATGCTACCACCATAGCGAATGGTTTTGATTTTACGAGTGTATTGGTTAGGACTAGAGAAGGAAGACCAATAAATATTCAGAATAATACCGACGCCAAAGTAAATGGTGGGGCAAATGCAAGAGTAAATGCATCTGTATTAGGTTTGTATGATAGTACTCGTTTGCAAGGATCATTGAAAAATGGCGAGGCTATTGATTGGAGCGAATTAGATGTGGCTGTTATGAATGGCTTAAATGCTGCTAAAAATTCAGGAAAACAAATTGCATTATTGACACAAACATATGCTAGTCCCTCTACAACAAGACTGGTAAATGAGTTTAAAGAGGCTTACGGAAATGTTAATCATGTTATTTATGATGCTATTTCGGAAGATGCAGCGCTAAGTGCTTTTGATGCAAAATTCGGAGAAAGGGCTTTGGCAGATTATGATTTTGAAAAAGCTGAAGTTATAGTTTCTTTTGGAGCAGATTTCTTGGGAGATTGGCAAGGTGGTGGTTTTGATGCTGGGTACTCCAAAGGCCGTATTCCTCAAAAGGGAAAAATGTCTAGGCACATCCAGTTCGAGGCAAATATGTCATTAACTGGAGCCAATGCAGATAAAAGAGTACCGCTAAAGCCTAGCGAACAAAAAGTCGCGCTAGCTAAATTATACGCTAAATTAAATAACACTACTGTTGGTGGAGCTTTAAGTGATACAGCCTCTAAAGCGGTGGATGCTGCTGCGGCTCAAATTCGTAAAGCAGGAACCGCTGGTGTAGTAGTAACAGGTTTAGATGATGTAAATGCCCAAGCAGTTGTTTTGGCTATCAACGAACAAATAAAGAGTGCGGCTTTTAACGCCCAATCTCCAAAATATACAAGACAAGGTAATGTAAAAGCCGTAAATGCTTTAGTGGCTGATATGAAAGCTGGGCGAATAGCTGTATTACTTATTGATGGGGTAAATCCTGCGTACTCTCTACCTAATGCTCCAGAATTTGTAGAAGGTCTTAAAAATGTTGATTTATCGGTAAGTTTCTCAACCAATACTAATGAAACTACTGTACTGTCGCAATATGTAGGGGCCAGCTCACACTTCTTAGAGTCTTGGGGTGATGTGCAAATGAAAAAAGGACATTACGCATTGATGCAACCTACTATAAAAGAATTGTTCGATACACGTCAATTTCAATCTTCACTATTAAATTGGTTAGGAAGCGATAAAACGTATTACGATTATATTCAAGAAACTTGGACTTCTTCTATTTTAGGAGAGAGTGATTGGAATAAAGCTTTGCATGACGGCGTGTTTTCTGTGTCCAATTCTATTTTAGGTGATCTTGCAGAAAATATAAACACAGTATTGGCTCCAGTATCCGAGTCCATTACAGAAGAAGCAACGGTAGTTCCCTTGGCTTCTGCTATTCGCGATCTAGCGAATGCTTCAGTAGCTGATATGGAATTAACGCTATATTCTAAAGTAGGTATGGGTGATGGTCAAATGGCCAATAATCCATGGTTGCAAGAGTTTCCAGATCCTATTACCCGGGTTTCATGGGATAATTATGTCACTGTTTCTAAGGCAGATGCTGAAAAGTTAGGCTTTGTCAATGAGCACGTAGCTAATGGAGGTTTAGATGGTAGTTATGCAAAAGTTACTGTAAATGGAGTCGTTATTGATAAAGTTCCGGTAATTATTCAACCAGGTCAGGCTGTTGGTACTATTGGCTTATCTTTTGGATATGGCAAGTTAGAAGGTATGAAATCTGAAATGCAAACAGGCATTAATGCGTATCCTTTGTATCAGAATTTCTCAAGTACTCAAACGGTATCCATTGAGAAATCTGCGGGCATTCACGAGTTTGCATGCGTTCAGTTGCAAAAAACATTGATGGGTAGAGAGGATATTATCAAAGAAACTACTCTTGAAATATTTAATACTAAAGAAGCTGGAGAGTGGAATAAAAAGCCAGTAGTTTCTTTAGATCACCAGGAAGTTCCATCTTCGTCGGTAGATTTATGGGAAAGCTTTGATCGCTCTATCGGGCATCATTTTAACCTTTCTATAGATTTAAATTCGTGCACAGGATGTGGGGCTTGCGTTATTGCCTGTCATGCTGAAAATAACGTTCCAGTTGTAGGTAAACAAGAAATTCGTCTATCCAGAGATATGCACTGGTTGCGTATCGACAGGTATTATTCTTCGGAAGATACTTTCAAAGAAGATATTATTAAGAATGATGAATTTGATGGACTTATTGGTGATAAAGGTTCGTTGGGTGGGTTTGCGGAATTGGAAGATCCTTCTGCGAATCCTCAGGTAGCTTTTCAACCTGTAATGTGTCAACACTGTAACCATGCGCCTTGTGAGACTGTTTGTCCAGTTGCAGCAACAACTCATAGCCGTCAAGGTCAAAACCATATGGCTTATAACCGTTGTGTGGGGACTAGATATTGTGCTAATAACTGTCCTTATAAAGTGCGTAGATTTAACTGGTTCTTGTACAACAACAATGATGAGTTCGATTATCACATGAATAATGACTTAGGTAAAATGGTCATCAATCCTGATGTTACTGTTCGTTCAAGAGGGGTTATGGAAAAATGCTCTATGTGTATTCAAAAAACACAAAAAACCATTCTAGATGCCAAACGTGATGGACGTGTAGTTAAAGAAGGCGAGTTTGAAACAGCATGTTCTGCAGCTTGTAATAATGGCGCGATGGTATTCGGTGATATCAATGTAAAGGAAAGTAAAATTGTTGAGTTAAAAGAAAGTAACCGTATGTATCACTTGTTAGAGTATGTGGGCACTAAGCCAAATGTATTTTATCATGTAAAAGTTAGAAACACGGAAGAAGCATAAAAAAATTATAAAGATCAACGTAACTATACTATAAAATATGGCGTCGCATTACGAAGCACCTATTAGAAAACCTTTAGTACTTGGAAATAAGAGCTACCACGATATTTCTGTGGATATTGCTCGTCCAGTAGAAGGCAAAGCCAATAAACAATGGTGGATTGTATTTTCTATCGCATTGGTAGCATTCCTTTGGGGTGTTGGGTGTATAATTTATACGATATCAACAGGTATTGGTACTTGGGGATTAAACAAAACAGTCGGTTGGGCTTGGGATATTACCAATTTCGTTTGGTGGGTAGGTATTGGCCACGCGGGAACGCTTATTTCTGCGGTGCTTTTATTATTCCGTCAAAAATGGAGAATGGCCATTAACCGTTCTGCGGAGGCGATGACCATTTTCTCAGTAGTGCAAGCGGGGTTATTTCCAATCATTCACATGGGTCGTCCTTGGTTAGCATATTGGGTATTACCAATTCCAAACCAATTCGGATCGTTATGGGTAAACTTTAATTCACCTTTACTTTGGGATGTTTTTGCGATTTCAACTTATTTGTCGGTTTCTTTAGTGTTCTGGTGGACTGGTTTATTGCCAGATTTTGCGATGATCAGAGATAGGGCTGTAAAGCCGTTCCAAAAGAAGATTTATGGTTTACTAAGTTTTGGTTGGTCGGGTAGAGCAAAAGATTGGCAACGTTTTGAAGAAGTTTCTTTGGTCTTAGCTGGTTTGGCTACGCCTTTAGTACTTTCGGTACACACTATCGTATCTTTTGATTTTGCTACATCGGTAATTCCTGGATGGCATACGACTATTTTTCCTCCTTATTTCGTTGCTGGAGCGGTTTTCTCGGGATTTGCAATGGTAAACACCTTATTGATTATCATGCGGAAAGTGTGCAGTCTTGAAGATTATATTACAATACAGCATATCGAGTTAATGAATATAGTAATCATGTTAACTGGTTCTATTGTAGGTTGTGCTTACATTACAGAGTTGTTTATGGCATGGTATTCTGGTGTTGAATACGAGCAATACGCTTTCTTGAATAGAGCAACTGGGCCTTATGCTTGGGCATACTGGGCTATGATGTCTTGTAATGTTTTTTCTCCCCAATTTATGTGGTCAAAAAGATTAAGAACAAGTATCATGTTTTCTTTTGCTATTTCAATTGTGGTGAATATAGGTATGTGGTTTGAGCGTTTTGTAATTATCGTAACTTCTTTACATCGTGATTATCTGCCATCTTCTTGGACAATGTTCTCTCCTACATTTGTAGATATAGGTATTTTTATTGGTACAATTGGATTCTTTTTTGTATTATTCTTGTTGTACGCCCGAACCTTCCCCGTAATTGCTCAGGCTGAAGTAAAATCTATTATGAAATCTTCTGGTGAAAATTATAAAAAGTTGCGTGATGCTGGTTTGCCTGCGTACGAGATTAAAAATACCATAGGAACTAGAAATAAAATTGTTGTAGAAAAATCACTTCCAATGGATGCAGATAAGGACAAAGTATCTTCTTTGTTAGGAACACTTGGTGTTTTTGATGCTTCAATAGAAGTTCCGGATGATTTAAAAATGATAAAGGGCATTGGGCCTTTAATGGAAAAAACCTTAAATCAGATTGGGATATTTAAGTTTTCACAGGTGAGTAAAATGACTCAAAAAGATTATGATTTGTTAGATTCGATCACAAGTTCTTTTCCTGGAAGGGCAGAACGTGATGATTGGGCAGGTCAAGCTAAGATTTTAAATAACAATAAATAGATATGGCATCTAAAGTTATACATGCATTTTATACAGATGACGACGTGCTAATGCACGCAGTTAAAAAAGTAAAAGAAGCTAAGCATCATATAGAGGAAATATACTGTCCTTTTCCAGTTCACGGACTAGACAAAGCAATGGGGCTTGCGCCAACAAGATTAGCAATTACTTCGTTTATGTATGGTTGTGTTGGTCTGATAGTGGCTATAGTGATGATGAACTATATGATGATTGAAGATTGGCCTATGGATATTGGTGGTAAGCCAAGTTTTAGTTACATTGAAAATATGCCAGCTTTTGTGCCTATTATGTTTGAGCTAACTGTATTTTTTGCTGCTCACTTAATGGTAATTACTTTTTATATGAGAAGTAGATTATGGCCTTTTAAACAAGCTGAAAACCCAGATAAAAGAACAACTGACGATCATTTTTTGATGGAAATTGAAGTTAATAATAACGAAGATGAATTATTTCAATTATTATCAGAAACAGGTGCAGTAGAAATCAATATTTCAGAAAAGTAGTTCAATAAGAGATATGAAGAGTTTAATAAAAATAATAGTATTTGCTTTGGTTTTGATAAGCTTTGTGTCCTGTTCTGATAAGAATAGCAGAAATTATCAATATATGCCAAATATGTATCAATCTGTAGGCTATGAAACCTATCAAGAGGTAGGTTTTTTACCCAATAATATGGAAGCTGGATTACCAGTAGAAAATACCATTCCAAGGGGCCATATTCCTTATAAATATGCAGATGGTTTGGAAGGGAAAGAATTAGCAAGATTACAAATAAGTCCTTTAGATTCAATGGTTGTTGCAGATAATCTGGCAGTAGGTGCAGAATTGTATGCTGTTAATTGTGCAATATGTCATGGTAACAAGGGCGCTGGCAACGGTTATTTGGTAGAAAGAGAAAAAATTTTAGGAGTCCCTAGTTATGCCGATGCTGGAAGAAATATTTCTGTAGGGAGCACCTATCATACCATTTATTACGGGCTAAACTCCATGGGTTCTTATGCGAACCAGCTCAATGAAGAAGAGCGTTGGCAAGTGTCAGAGTATGTAATGAAATTAAAAGAAGAGTTAACAAAATAATACATAGATTTTAGATATGTACACTATTTCAAATAGATTAAGAATTGCTTCAATTGTTTTAATGGTCATTGGTGCTATTGGAATTGGAATTGGTTTTGTAACCGCGCCAGGTTCTATCGCAGAAGCCAAGAATATGGTTTCCAACCATGGAAGTGAGGATAGTAATGGTTCTGCGGAATTAACTGCAGAAGGTGCAACAGAAACACATGCTGAAGCTCATGAGGTATCACATGATAAACATTTATTGCATCAATTGCAAAATAGACCTTGGGCTGCTGTTTATGTGGCTGCTTTCTTTTTCTTTATGATATCTTTAGGTGTACTGGCTTTTTATGCCATACAAAGAGCGGCGCAAGCTGGTTGGTCTCCAATATTATTTAGAGTTATGGAGGGTATTACTGCCTATTTAGTACCTGGCGGTATTATTATGATTATTTTATTAGCTACATCTGTTGCCCATATGAACCATTTATTTGTTTGGATGGATCCCGAAGTTCTCGCACATGACGAAATAATTCAAAACAAATCTGGGTATTTAAATGGTACTTTCTTTTTGATAAGAGCAGTAATATTTTTAGGAGGTTGGATTTTATATAGGGAATATTCTAGAAAATTATCGCTAGCACAGGATGAATCCACTGATAATTCCAATTTTGTAAAGAACTTTAGGGCTTCTGCTGGTTTTTTAGTATTTTATCTTATATCCGAGTCTATGATGTCTTGGGATTGGATTATGAGTGTTGACCCGCACTGGTTTAGTACCTTATTTGGTTGGTATATATTTGCAAGTATGTTCGTGTCTGGTATTACGGTGATTGCTATGGTTACAATTTATCTAAAGTCTAAAGGTTATTTGCCAGATGTGAATAACAGCCATATTCACGATTTAGCGAAATTTATGTTTGGGATTAGCATATTTTGGACTTATTTATGGTTTTCACAATTTATGTTGATTTGGTACTCAAATATTCCAGAAGAAGTTACTTATTACGTCACAAGAATAACAGATTTTAAATTGCCCTTTTTCGGAATGGTAGCTATGAACTTTATTTTTCCACTACTTCTATTGATGAATAGTGATTTTAAAAGAGTTAATTGGTTTGTTGTTATGGCAGGCGTAGTTATTTTATCAGGACATTATTTGGACATTTTTATTGCGATTATGCCCGCAACTGTAGGTGACCAATGGTATATTGGAATTCCAGAAATTGGTGCTATTTTGTTCTTTGCCGGATTATTTATTTTATGGGTATTCAGAGCAATTTCAAAAGTACCTTTGCAACCAAAACGCAATCCTTTTATTGAGGAAAGTAAACATTTTCATTATTAGTATAAAAAATAACATTAAATCAGACAATGACTGCATTTTTAATTATAGCTGTTTTAGTATTAGTCGCAATTGCTGTTTGGCAAATGACGAAAATATTTGAATTATCGCAAATAAGAGTAAGCGATTCCCAAATCGCATCAGATAAAGATAATAAGTATAACGGATACTTGATGTTTGCTTTTTTAATTTTCATCTATGGGATTACCATTTTTAGTTTCTGGAAATATACAAAAGTGTTACTTCCTGCTGCTTCATCTGAGCATGGTGTAGATGTAGATAACCTTATGCTTTGGTCTATGGTGATCATATTTATCGCGCAAACCATAACCCAGTTTTTACTTCATTATTTTGCTTATAAATATAGAGGTGAAAAGGGTAAGAAGGCTTTGTTTTATGCTGATAATGATCGTTTGGAATTCATTTGGACCATTATTCCTGTAATTGTTTTAGCAGGTTTAATTTTATGGGGTTTATATACTTGGACGAATGTTATGGATATTAATGATGATGATGACCCATTAATAGTAGAGTTATATGCGCAACAATTTAACTGGACTGCTAGATATGGTGGAGGCGATAACGTACTAGGCGATGCTAATGTTCGTATGATAGATATAGATCGCGCCAATATTCTTGGTTTAGATGAAGCAGATCCGAACGCTGCTGATGATATTATTGTTAAAGAATTATACCTTCCTGTAGGTAGAAAGGTAAACTTTAAAATGCGTTCTCAAGACGTATTACACTCAGCCTATATGCCACATTTTAGAGCACAAATGAACTGTGTTCCGGGTATGATCACGGAGTTTTCTTATACGCCCATTTATACTACCGAAGAAATGCGCCAGAAACCTGATATTATCGATAAGGTAAAAAGAACAAATACAATCCGTGCCGAAAGAGCGGCAAAAGGTGAAGATAACGCTGATCCTTGGGAGTTCGACTATATATTGCTATGTAATAAGATTTGCGGAAAATCACATTACAACATGCAGATGAAAATTATTGTGGTGACAGAAAAAGAATATAACGATTGGATTTCCGAGCAGAAAACCTTCGGAAATATGATGTTAGCCTCTGCGGCACAATAAAAAAAAAGCTAAAAAAGAAAATTAATAAAAAATTTAGAATTAGATTATGTCAGCAACAGCACATGCACACGTAGATGATCATGCACATGACGATCATGGACATCATCACAAAGAGACTTTTGTAACAAAGTACATTTTCAGTCAAGACCATAAAATGATTGCTAAGCAGTATTTAATTACTGGTTTGATTATGGGCGCTATTGGGATTGGAATGTCTATTTTGTTTAGAATGCAGTTAGCTTGGCCAGGACAATCATTTCCTGTCTTTGAAGCATTATTAGGAAAATGGGCTCCAGATGGAGTGATGGATGCTGATATTTACCTGGCATTAGTTACCATTCACGGCACTATCATGGTTTTCTTTGTATTGACTGCCGGCTTAAGTGGTACTTTTAGTAACCTACTAATTCCACTTCAAATTGGTGCCAGAGATATGGCATCGGGCTTTTTGAATATGGTTTCTTATTGGATGTTTTTTGTGTCCTCAGTAATCATGATAGGTTCACTTTTTGTAGAAGCTGGCCCAGCTGCAGCAGGTTGGACAGTTTATCCACCATTAAGTGCGTTGCCTATGGCGCAACCAGGTTCAGGTATGGGTATGACTCTTTGGTTGGTATCTATGGCTATTTTTATTGCCTCCTCATTACTTGGTTCATTAAACTATATAGTAACGGTGATCAATCTTAGAACCAAAGGAATGTCCATGACAAGACTACCTTTAAGTATTTGGGCTTTCTTCATTACAGCTATTATTGGGGTAATTTCTTTCCCAGTTTTATTATCAGCTGCCTTATTGTTGATTATGGATAGAAGTTTTGGAACTTCATTTTTCTTATCTGATATTTTTATACAAGGTGAGGTGTTACATTACCAAGGAGGTTCGCCAGTATTATACGAGCACTTATTTTGGTTTTTAGGTCACCCTGAGGTGTATATTGTTTTATTGCCAGCATTGGGTATAACTTCAGAAGTAATGTCAACCAATGCACGTAAACCTATTTTTGGTTACCGGGCTATGGTGGCATCTATTATGGCTATTGCGTTTTTATCGACGATTGTTTGGGGGCACCATATGTTTATTTCTGGAATGAATCCGTTCTTAGGTTCTGTGTTTACATTCACAACGCTTTTAATTGCAATTCCTTCTGCCGTAAAGGCCTTTAACTATATAACAACGCTCTGGAAAGGTAACCTACAGTTTAATCCCGGAATGTTATTTTCAATAGGTTTGGTTTCTACTTTTATTAGTGGAGGCTTAACTGGAATTATTCTTGGGGATAGTACTTTAGATATTAATGTGCACGATACCTACTTTGTGGTAGCACACTTTCATTTGGTAATGGGTATTTCTGCCTTATACGGACTTTTTGCTGGGGTATATCACTGGTTTCCAAAATTATTTCAGGGTAGAATGATGAATAAGAATTTAGGGTATGTCCATTTCTGGATAACCGCAGTTTGTGCTTACGGAGTTTTCTTCCCTATGCATTTTGTGGGTATGGCAGGGGTACCAAGAAGATATTACCAAAATACAGCATTTCCCATGTTCGACGATTTAACAGATGTTCAAATTTTGATTACGATGTTTGCTATAGTTGCTGCTTCGGTGCAGTTGGTATTTGTGTATAATTTTATCCACAGTATTTTTTATGGAAAAAAAGAAGGTCCAAACCCATGGAAATCTAATACACTTGAGTGGACTACACCTATGGAGCATATTCATGGTAACTGGCCAGGGGAATTACCAGAGGTTCACCGTTGGGCTTATGATTACAGCAAAACCCGTGAAGACGGCGAATATGTAATCCCTGGACAAGATTTTGTACCTCAGATTGTTCCTCTTCAAATGGATGAGGAAGAAATGAATCATTAGAAGAAATATAATTAATATTTTAAAACCGTTATGCTGAAAGGTATAGCGGTTTTTCGTTTGGTATATGGCTGGATTGATTACATTTATAATCCGTTCTAGTTGTAATTGCTTAAAAGGGTTGAATCTTAAATTTAAAGTTTATGCAAGGTCAATACAAAGTAATGGTCAAATTAACCAAATGAGATCAAGGATCAGAAATTATCACTAAATTCGGCTGGTAAATCAACTTTGTTAAAGTTTAGTAAAAAGTAATTTTAGCAGTTTGATGCTTAAATTCGGTAATTGTTTTTAATATCTTTGGGAAATTCTATATTACTATTATTTATATAAACACTCGTTAAATGAAATTAAAGTATCTTGTTTTAATGCTAAGTTTTTTAATATCAGCTATTTCTTACGGGCAGCGCAAACCCAAAATAAAAGGAAGTAAGGTAGTGGTTGAAGTCCGTGAAAATTTAGAGCCTTACACTGCCATTGAGCTAAATGATGATTTAGATATCATTTTAAAAAAATCGTCAGATTTAGGTTATAGTTTAACCATAGATGATAATTTAGTTGATGTTTTAAAATTTAGAGTAGTAGATAAAACCCTTACGATTAGTTCATTTTACAGCATATCTTCTAAAAAGAAAATGGAGATTGTGGTGTATTATGATCAATTGAATAGCATCCTATTGCGAGATGGAAAAATGGAATTGGCTGATGTTATAACTACTGATGAATTAAAAATAAATACCTACGGTTCTTCCAAATTGAAGCTCAATGCAAATGCGAGCATTATCGACGTTTTAATGTTAGAAAATAGTTTTGCCGACCTAACCATTAACGCAGATTCACTAAATATTTCACTAAAGGATAGAATAGATGCAAAGATCTATGCCACAAGTAAAACAAATCATTTAGAAATGTTTAAAAATGCTCAAGTAATAATGGAGGGAAAAACTGATGTTTTTGATATTCATTTGTATGAAAGCGCGACCTTAAAGGCCGAGGCTTTAGAGGCTCAAAACATAGATTTAACTGTTGGATCCACAACAAGTGCTTACGTGAATGCAACCCATATTTTTAATCTGAACTCTAAAGAATCAGCAAAAACTTATTTATATGGTGCTGGTAAAATCAGCATCATTAATTTTTTAAATAGTTCGCAACTAAGTAAAAAATAATTATTTGGCAATTGGTGCCGTAATTAAATGCTCTGGAATTCCGAAGCCATCAACAAGTACTTCAATATGTGGTCTTAATTCTGTACAAAGTCTTTCTACGCGTTGCCGAATAGCTTTTGATTTTGTGCCTCCAAAATATCCTTGCTCTAAATACCAAGCAGCATCCAGTCTAATTTCGTTTAGTGCATAAAGTGCGCTGATTTTTTCAAATAATTCTCGATGTTTTGCATCGTTTATTTTTTCGGTAAACACGACAAAAGCATCGAAGGCCAATTCACAACTATAAGCTTTGCCTAAGGCAATTAAATGAGTTTGTACTTTTAAAAATGCTTGGTAACTTGGCACTCCTTTTTTAATATAATCACGAATCCGCATGGCTAAAGTATAAGTAAGCCTTCTGGTCCTGTAGCTAAAAGCATGCTTGTGAAATTTAGGATTGTATAAATGTTCCGCATCTACTTTATTTACGTATAACGGATTTATAGTGGAAAGTTTATCGCTTAGTTGCGTACTCAATAATTTTAATACCGAAACAAAACCAGCGCTATTCAACTCTGCCTTAAAGTCCGATAATACTCCTTTGGCTGCTAATTGCAATAAAACAGTATTATCGCCTTCAAAAGTGGTAAAAATATCTACATCACCTTTTAAATCGGCTATTATGTTTTCTATTAAGTAGCCTTTTCCACCGCAGGCTTCTCGGCATTCTTGAATGGTATCATTCGCAAACCAAGTAATGATCGATTTTAACCCCGCAACTTGAGTTTCCACTTCACGTTTGTCGGTAATACTTTCGTCGCTATATACTTTCATGATATGTTGTAAGGTAACATCATATACATAAGCCTTAGCAATGGCAGGTGTTAAACGCAATTGATGTGTCGGGTAATCCATTAATAAATCTTCTTGAATTTTTATGCTGTCATTAAATTGTCTTCTTTTTAAGGCATGTTTAACGGCAATAGTTAAGGCTTTTTTTGCACCGCCTAAACCTGATCTTGCCACACAAATTCTACCGCCGACTAAGGTGCCGAGCATCGTAAAAAATCGTTTGTTTGGGTTTTTTATGTCAGAATAGTAAATACCTTCTTGGTTAATGCTACCATATTTATTCAAGAGATTTTCCCTAGGAACACGTACTTGGTGAAACCATATTTTCCCGTTGTCAACGCCATTTAGTCCCAGTTTATAGCCATTATCTTCTATCGTTATACCGTCGATAAGTTGATGGTTTTTATCGCGAACAGGAACAAGAATGGCATGTACGCCTTCATTTTTACCATTCACAATTAATTGTGCAAAAACCGATGCCATTTTAGAGTCTAAGGCGTTACCAATATATTCCTTATTGTCATTTTTGCCAGGTGTGTGGATAACAATAGTGTCTGTCTTCTTTTCATAAGTCGCTGTAGTTTTTATGCCGCGAACATTAGAGCCGTGACCCGTTTCTGTCATCGCAAAACAACCTAATAATTTGGCTTCACCCGCAGCAGTTAAATAAGTATCGTGTTGCGAGGTAGTTCCTAATTTTTGTATGCTTCCGCCAAATAAACCGAATTGCACCCCAAATTTTATAGCCAAACTCCCATCAACATACATTAAATTCTCAAAGATAAAAGCGTAAGACTCCATATCGTTTATACCGCCATAAGCTTTTGGATAAGCCATAGCACCATACTTTTCACTAGCTAAATAACGTACTTGATTAAGTACTTTTTTTCTGAAATCTTCTTTTTTTCGTTGGATGTCCCAGTTGAAAATCGGGTTTTTAAGAACTTCGTGAAATTTTGAAACCACATCTGCAAATTCTCCCTTCAAAACAGCATCAATGGCTTCACTATCGTAATAGTTTGATGTGCTTTCGTGAATCACTTCTACATCAAACAAATGATTGTAATGGTTGGGTTGAATGCCTAAGGTGAGCTCAATATGTTGTAATTGTTCGTTTTCTTTTTCATCTGAATAATAATAGCCTAGTAATCTTTTTGAAAAACTAGTTAAGGGATGGGTGTCACTTTCAATTAATTTTATTTGAGCCTTATTGATGGTGCTTTTCCATGCTTTAAGTTCAGTATTACTAGGAGGTTTATTCGTATTTAACCAATTAAAAAGTATTTTCCGGTCATTCTTGTTTAAAGTAGTATCATTTTCAATAGCGATTTTTATAACGTTAATTTCCGATGCAGATAATAAATCGTCAGACCAAATAACATAAAAAAAAGGAATATAGGGGAGTATGTTTGCAGGATAAGTAGTGCTCATTTTTAAAATTTCTTTAGCTATTATTTTTGATGGAATGCTCATGATGAGCTTTGCTCAAATTTTGCATTTTTTTTGGGATATGAAATTACGATATTATTATAAAAAATGGGTGTTTAAGAAGTGCATTCTTTCCACTATCTTTGTTACCTATGAACGAAAATTTAGATCCTACTAATCATCATTTTTCTCCTGAAGAAGTAGATATTGACAGAGCGTTAAGACCCATAAGCTTTCACGATTTTGCGGGTCAAGATCAAATTTTAGAAAATTTAAAAGTATTTGTTCAGGCCGCCAATCTTAGGGGTGAAGCCTTAGACCATACTTTGTTTCATGGCCCTCCTGGCTTAGGAAAAACCACATTAGCACATATTTTAGCCAATGAATTGGGCGTTGGCATAAAGATAACTTCTGGTCCTGTTTTGGATAAACCGGGAGATTTAGCAGGTTTATTAACCAATCTCGATGAGCGCGATGTGTTGTTTATTGATGAAATACATAGATTAAGTCCAATTGTGGAAGAGTATTTATACTCCGCAATGGAAGATTATAAAATTGATATTATGATTGAAACAGGGCCTAATGCGCGCTCTGTTCAAATCAATTTAAATCCGTTTACGCTAATTGGTGCAACAACGCGTTCTGGCTTATTAACCTCGCCTATGCGTGCTCGTTTTGGAATACAAAGTAGATTGCAATATTATTCTACTGAATTACTTTCTACCATTGTTACCAGAAGTGCCGAAATTTTAAAAATGCCAATTACCAACGAAGCTGCTATTGAAATTGCGGGAAGAAGTAGAGGTACACCACGTATTTGTAATGCGTTACTACGTCGGGTACGAGATTTTGCTCAAATAAAAGGCAATGGAAAAATTGATATTGAGATTTCTCAATTCGCCTTAAAAGCCTTGCACGTTGATGCGCACGGTTTAGATGAAATGGATAATAAAATTCTCTTAACCTTAATCGATAAATTTAAAGGTGGGCCGGTGGGAATTACCACTTTGGCTACGGCGGTTTCTGAAAGCGCAGAAACCATTGAGGAAGTATATGAACCTTTTTTAATTCAAGAAGGCTTTATTATGCGCACGCCTCGTGGACGTGAAGTTACAGAGCTGGCGTATAAGCATTTAGGAAGAATTAAAGGAAACGTTCAAGGCGGTTTGTTTTAATGAAAGCCCATAATGGGCATTTTATTAAATAGTTGTAGAGCCAACCTAATATGAATAAATCAATAATAGATTTAGTGATTTTTATTTAAATGAAAAACCTACACACGGTTAAGCGCTTAGAGGTAATTAAGAACAGCAAGCGGATTCTCAAAAATCCGCTGCCATTTCATAACGAAAAGTTTAAAGAATTCGGACATACGTTTAAAGTTCAAACAGGCTGGAAACAAGATATTGTTTTTACGCAAAACCCAGGTTTTATAAAACATATCCTCCAAAAACAGCATAAAGCCTATCAAAAATCGTCTTTGCAAACAAAAGATTTAGCCAAATACATTGGTAACGGCATTCTAACTTCAAATGGAGAACATTGGCGAACCCACCGCAGAATGGTGCAACCCGCATTTCATAAAAAAAAGTTAACCAATTTAATGACGACGGTTCGAGGGGCTATTATGGCTGAAATTCAAGATATTCCACTACATAAAACCATTGATGTTTATGGTTTAATGAGCAATCTTGCTTTTCAAGTGGTTGCGCAATCTCTTTTTAGTAGTGAAAACATTTGGGTAGAAATGACCAGATTGCAATTTATAACCGAAGCCAATCAGCGTATGTTGATTAGAGAAATGCGACAGCCTTATTTAAATTGGTGGTTCAAGGCTACTGGAAAAATAGATACGCATTTAAAATTAGCTCAGGAAGCACAAGAAATTTTGGGCACCTTGATCAATACCCGAAGAGATTCATCTCTTGAAAAAGACGATCTTTTAGATATGCTTTTGCAGGCACGCTATGAGGATGGTACGCCTATGCCTCAAAAACAGTTGATAGATGAAGTCTTAATTTTATTCACGGCAGGCCATGAAACAACAGCTAATGCCCTTAGTTTTTTATTGTATCTGTTAGCCAAACATCAAGAGATGCAAGAAAAAGCATATCAGGAAGCGAAAAACGTAGATTTAGAAGAAGGTGATTTATTGGCAAATTTGTCGAAATTGAGCTATATTCAAAATTGTATTGAAGAAACAATGCGTTTGTATCCGCCAGCTTATGTGATTGACAGGGTAGCGATTAAAGATGATACTTTTGAAGATATGCACATTCCAAAAGACACCATGATCCTGATGAGTATGTATGAATTGCATCGGTCTCAAGACTTTTGGGAGCAGCCTAATACCTTTTATCCAGACCGATTTAATGAAATAGATAAAAAAGAATACCAAGATTATTATTATCCTTTTGGGGCTGGACCTAGAATGTGTGTTGGGAATAATTTTGCAATATATGAAATGATCATAACGGTAGCCGAAATTCTTAAAAAATACAAGATAACCACAGCTATTTCCGAGGTAGAGATAAATCCACTGATTTCCTTAAAACCAAAGGAAGTGCCTTTGAAATTTGCTTTAAGAAAATAAAGAAGCCTGTTTAAAATCAATTTTTAAACAGGCTTTTTTAAAACGATAAAAACCTATTTCAAAATAGCATTCTCATCTGAAAACTTTCTGTAACTGAAATATACAGCAGCTACGGCGAAAGCCAATAGCGACAGAAGGATAACCGCATATTGAACCATATCAATAGTGCCAGCCATAATTTCTTTTACGCCCAAGCCTATATTTAATACGGGAATTAATACCGTTGTCCAAGTTAACTCTATTCCTGGCATCAATGCTAAAACCAATGGGATAATAATGAGCATAATTATAGGTGAAGCTTTACTTTGTGCTTCTTTAAAGGATGTTGCGCCAGCCACTAAAGCAATTATTAAGCCTGATAAAAATAGTGAAAAAGGAATCAGCAATAGTAAAATCATAGTGATGGACTGAAAGCTTAACATTTCGCTAATGGCATCATTAAATGCAGGTGGAATTCCATCAATTAGTTTAAGTCCTACAATCAATCCTACTAAATTAAGTAAAGCTGGGATAAATCCTAATAAGGAAGCAACAATAGTTTTTCCCAAAAGAACTTTAAATTTTGAAATAGGTAAGGACAAGGTAGTCTCTATGGTTTTACGCTCTTTTTCTCCCGTCACCAAATCCACAGCCGCTAACAAACAGCCTCCCCACATAGTCAAAATAAATAAGTAAGGTATAAAACCACCAATTCGCTTTCCGATAACCTCTTTTTGCTCGCCTACTTCTACATAATTCTCGGTAAAAGGCGTTAATTTTTGAGTAGGAATTTCGAGTGTTGCAATGCGTTCCGCTTTTAATTTTGCACTATAGCTTTCAATTAGCTTGGTAACCCGATTATTCACATTGTCCTTAGAACCGTTCCTGAAAATGCGCACTTCGCTAGTGCTAAGGTCACCCATTTTAGTATTCCAATCTTTCGGAAAAACTATTGCCGTTTGTATGGTTTCATCATCAATTAATTGTTTAAAATCTCCTACCTGCTCATAAACGGTTATTTTGTTTAAAGTATCATTGGCTGCCAGCTCATAAAATTCTGATGGCGCATTGACAAGTCCAATTTTAACCGATTTTTCCTGATTGCTCTTATCGATCATCTCTGTAACCTTCATGGCGCCAAAAATTATGATAGGCACCAATACCGTCGGCAAAACAATGGAGTTGATAATTGTTTTTTTATCTCTGAGAAGCTCCGTAAGCTCTTTTTTAATAATTATATATAAATCGTTCATCTTAAGCTTCTTTTACACGGTTAATAAATTCTTGAGTCAGATTTTTAGCTTTCATTTCGGCTTTGAAATTTTCAAAGGTATCATTGTAAATAATGCGTCCGTTATTAATAATAGCAAGATCATCACATAACAAATCTACTTCACTCATAATATGCGATGAAAAAATAACAGTCTTATTGTTTTGTTTCGATTCACGGATCAATTCAATGATACTTTCTGCCGTAATGACATCAAGTCCAGAAGTAGGTTCATCAAAAATCAGTACTTCAGGGTCGTGCACTAATGTTCTAGCAATGGATACTTTTTGTTTCATACCAGTACTCATTTGGCCCATTCTTTTCTTTCTAAACTCATTAATGCCTAGTTTTTCAAACAAATATTCTTTTCTTTCTTTTAACTCAGCCTCAGGAATTTTATATAATTTTCCGAAAAAATCAATGGTTTCGTCGGGGTTCAAACGTTCGTATAAACCCGTAGAGCCTGTTAAAAAACCAATATGTTTCTTAACTTCATCGCTATCTTTTAGAATATCAACTCCATCTACAATAGCAGTACCAGATGTTGGTTTAATGATGCCTGCAATCATTCGTAAGGTGGTTGTTTTCCCTGCACCATTTGGGCCAAGAAGTGAAAAAATACGTCCTGGTTGGCAGTCGAAGGAAACTTTATCTACGGCGTTGACAGTGGTAGTTTCTTTTTTGAGTCCTTTTTTGGTCGTGGCCGTAAAAGATTTGGTTAAATTTTCTATATGTATCATCTAAGTTGTTTAAATTGGTACGCTTTGTTAGTAGTCAAAAATAAAAATTGTTACATAAATAATCTATTTTTTTATTTTAAGATAAAGTTTGTTAGCATTAATAAAGCTCTTAATTATTAAATATGTTAAAAAAGGAGAAATATACGCAATTAATAAAAAATGAAGCCAAAAGGCTAGGTTTTTTATCCTGTGGAATTTCAAAGGCAGATTTTTTAGCTGAAGAAGCACCCAGACTAGAAAAATGGCTTAAAAAGAACATGAACGGCGAAATGCAGTATATGGAAAATCATTTTGATAAGCGTTTAGATCCGCGTTTATTGGTGGATGGTGCAAAATCTGTGGTTTCACTTTTATTGAACTATTATCCCCAAGAAACTCAGGTGGACGGTACTTTTAAGATCTCAAAATATGCTTATGGAAACGATTATCATCATGTAATAAAAGGTAAGTTAAAGCAACTTCAAGAATTTATCAGTGAGGAAATTGGAGAAGTAAGTGGACGTGCTTTTGTAGATTCAGCTCCGGTTTTAGATAAGGCTTGGGCGGCTAAAAGTGGTTTGGGTTGGATTGGTAAACACAGCAATTTATTAACTCAAAAAGTAGGGTCTTTTTACTTTATAGCAGAATTAATTATCGATTTAGATTTGGCGTATGACACTCCTGTAACCGATCATTGTGGTACTTGCACTGCTTGTATTGATGCTTGCCCAACGCAGGCTATTACCGAGCCTTATGTGGTGGATGGCAGTAAATGTATCTCGTATTTTACCATAGAACTAAAAAACGAATTGCCAACAGAATTTAAGGGTAAATTTGATGATTGGGCTTTTGGTTGTGATATCTGCCAAGATGTGTGCCCTTGGAATAAATTCTCAAAACCGCATAAAGAACCTTTATTTAATCCGCATCCTGAATTATTATCACTCACAAAAAAAGATTGGCAAGAAATTACCGAAGATGTTTTTAAAAAAGTGTTTCAAAAATCAGCCGTAAAGCGCACTAAGTTTTCTGGATTAAAAAGAAATATCGACTTTTTGAAGTAAACTTACAAAGCAAAAAATTAAATTTTAATCTGGTTTAAGTCAAATCTATAACGTTTTCGTAGCTAATTAGCATACTTTAATATCAAAAAAAAACTAAGTAATCTTTTAAAATACTATCTTCAATCACTATAATTCAGTAAATGTTTAATTTTTCTCCTGTATTTTACGATTTTAAAAATAATAATAGTTATTACCAATCAATATGGAAATAAAAAAACCAACCCTAAGTTTCTGGCAAATATTTAATATGAATGTGGGATTCCTTGGAATTCAATACAGTTTTGGCTTACAACAAACTGCCATCAATCCAATTTTTTTATATTTAGGCGCTTCAGAAGAAATGCTGCCCATATTAAATATTGCCGGGCCAGTTACAGGATTAATTGTACAACCCATAATAGGAGCTATTTCAGATAAAACCTGGTCGGTTCGTTGGGGTAGGAGAAAACCTTTCTTCTTAATTGGAGCGATTTTAGGAAGTCTTTGTTTGTTTGCTTTCCCATTAAGTCCGACACTCTGGTTTGCCGTTGGTCTACTTTGGATTTTAGATGTAGGAAATAACATGGCGATGGAGCCTTACCGCGCTTTTGTTGGCGATAAGTTGCCAGAAAAGCAATTAAGTCTAGGCTATCAAATGCAAAGTTTGTTTGTTGGTGCGGGGATATTATTAGCGAATGCTTCTATATTTTTATTTCAAGATTGGTTTGGTGGAGCCACGGAAATGGAAGGTGAAATTCCTAAATGGTTATATTACTCTTTTTTTATAGGAGCTTTTTTATCGGTAGCTACTATTTTATGGTCCGTCTTAAAAACATCGGAAATTCCTCCATCCGATGAAGAAATGACAGAAATTAATAGACATAGAGGAATGTCTTTTGTTGATCGGTTTAAAATGCCTTTTGTGGAAATTTCAAAGGCGGTAAAAGAAATGCCCAAGTTTATGTGGCAACTTTCAGCGGTATATTTATTTCAATGGTATGCTTTATTTATTTACTGGCAGTACATAACGCCTTTATTTAGAGCTACCATGAATTTTGATCTTTCTACTGCGGCCTCACAAGCAGCCAAGATGAGTACAACTTATAATGTTACCACTATGGTAATAGCCTTAGTTTTAGTGCCACTAACTCTAAAATATGGTGGTAAAAAAATATATGCTTTAAGTTTATTCGGTACAGGATTAGCTTTGTTAGCTATTCCTTTTATTTCAGATCCAACATTGGTTTTAATACCCATGGTCTTGTTTGGAATTGGTTGGGCGGCCATGATGGGGATACCTTACACCATGGTATCAAAAATAATACCACAGGATAAGCGCGGTGTTTATATGGGTATTTTAAATATGATGATTGTGATTCCAATGGGTATAGAAACGGTAACTTTTGGATCAATATTTAAAAATCTTTTAGGTGGTAGTGCCATCAACGCTATTCTATTTGGAGGGGTATTTTTTATTATTTCTGCTTCTTTAGCTTTAAGATTAAACGAACCAGAAACTAAAAAAAAATAGCTTGGCATCGATAAAAGATTAAAACATTAAGGCATTAATTTTTAATTAATGCCTTATTTATTTTCAATAGCGGCACAAATTATAAAGATTACCTGTAAATTTGTGTTTCAATTAGCTTTTATATGAGTAAAGAATCCAAACGACGTGAGGCATTAGTCTATCATGCAAAACCACAACCCGGTAAAATAAAAATTGTTCCCACAAAACCTTACGCAACACAGCGCGATTTGGCATTAGCCTATTCTCCTGGTGTTGCAGAGCCTTGCTTAGAAATTGCCAAGGACAAAGAGAACGTCTATAAATATACATCAAAAGGTAACTTAGTAGCCGTAATATCAAACGGTACCGCCGTTTTGGGATTAGGTAATATTGGCCCTGAAGCTTCAAAACCCGTAATGGAAGGTAAAAGCTTGTTGTTTAAAATATTCGCGGATATCGATGGAATGGATATTGAAGTGGATACTGAAGATGTGGAAAAATTCATTGAAACGGTAAAAATGATTGCGCCCACTTTTGGGGGTATTAATTTAGAAGACATTAAAGCTCCCGAAGCTTTTGAAATAGAACGACGCTTAAAAGAAGAACTTGACATTCCTGTAATGCATGATGACCAGCATGGTACTGCCATCATCTCTGCTGCCGCACTTTTAAATGCCTTAGAGCTTATTGATAAGAAAATAGGCGATGTGCGTATTGTAATTAGTGGTGCTGGGGCAGCCGCAGTGTCGTGCACCCGATTGTATAAGGCCTTTGGAGCAAAAGATGAGAATATTGTGATGCTAGATAGCAAAGGTGTTATTAGGTCTGATAGAGAAAATTTATCTCCTGAAAAATTAGAATTCGCATCGACTAGAAAAATTGATACGCTCGAAGAAGCCATGGTCGATGCTCACGTTTTTGTAGGGCTTTCTATAGCCGATATTGTTACGCCAGAAATGTTATTGTCAATGGCTAAAAACCCCATTGTTTTTGCAATGGCTAACCCTGATCCAGAGATAGATTACGATTTAGCGGTAAAAACTAGAAAAGATATCATTATGGCTACAGGCCGTTCTGACCATCCTAACCAAGTAAATAATGTGTTAGGTTTTCCTTTTATTTTTAGAGGTGCTTTAGACGTTAGGGCTACCAAAATTAATGAAGAAATGAAAATGGCGGCTGTTAAAGCTTTGGCGGATTTAGCGAAGCAAGCCGTTCCTGAGCAAGTAAATATTGCTTATGGCGAAACCAGGCTT
>JBGSQM010000092.1:0-20458 GCA_041738035.1 Cellulophaga sp. | reverse complement strand
CTAAAACATTTACGTGAAAAAATTGTGGAAGCTGAAAAGACAAAATATTCTAATTTAACCAAGGATCAATTAATTGCAAAACTAAATGAAATCTCAAAACAGGAGATAGAGGAAAATTAAGTATAGCTTAAGCTTCGCTTGAATGAAATTATTCGAATATAGTTTAATATTGCTTTTAAGAACCAGATAAAAAAATTTGAAATCTAGTCTGTCCCATTTTTAAAGAAGTTTATATTTCAGATTAATCAATCATTTAACTTTTCTAAACGCAACATTATTAATAGATCATTATCTTATAGTTAAAGTAAAAAATAGTTGTTATAAAATCTTATATTTAGTAAAATGAAAGCACATTTTCTTAAAACAAAATTTATAGTTCTCACGTTGATAATAATTGCCAGCTGTAGTAAAGAAGATAGTAATATAATCAGTAAAGAAGCTTTTGTTGTGGGTTTCGATCCATGTACAGTTGCCAATAACTACAGATTAGGGTATGTAATCATAACAGAAGACCTTAACGACACCTTGTTGACCTATAATTTATCTGATGTAACAAAAAAAATTCCTGCATCCATATTACTCAACACGAATGATACTCTTTATAAAATTCCAGAAGATTATTTTGAAAACTTTGAAAATTCAATTTATTTCCCAAATTCATCTCGTTTTGAATATAAATTAACTGTTAACTATAAATTTGCTACAGAAGAAGAAATGGTTTTTAATTTATGTAGCACTGACTTAATTTCTTTAACCGCGCCACAAGTTATGATAAAATCTATATCAAAATAATTTTATTTAGATTCTAAATGCGATAGAATTCTAATTGAACCGATTTCAAAATACACTAGTTAAGGAAAGGTATTCCCATTTTGAAATGGATAAATATAATCCAATAGTAAAAAGGAATTAAAATGTAAAAAAGGTATTTGTAAGATTAAGAAAGGAATAGCAAGAGGGTAACACGCTAAAGCGATGTTACGTTTTATGATTCCTTCCTTTTCGGTAGTTTCAAGCTTATAAATGAAGTGAATACCAACCATTTTTCACGGAAAAATGCTCGTAAGCCAATAAAATCAATCTATTTTTCCGTGAAAAGCTAGGCTTATAATACCGTTTGTTGAGTTTTAGGCTCTTTTGAAGATTTAGAATTGTTTATGGAGATTCAAAAATTCGTTTTTTACTAATAAATACGCTTAGCCCAGTAAAATCAACAAATTTTTTACTAAAAAATTAAGTTTACGCTCTGAATTTCCCAAAACGCTTCCATAATACTAGCTCCATTAGCTATTCTAAATTTAATGCTTTTATTACAGTCTTTAACCTTTTGTCCTTAGGAGTTTTTCAATAGCATCATAACTTATCAATTGGGGATTGGGTGTAAACTTCCCTAAAAAAATGACAGCTATTAATTCCAATTTACGAATTTTAAATTCAGTTTAGTGCTGACCCCTATTTCCTTACACTTCGTTTCAGCAAAATAAGGGTTCGTAAAAAGGTCTTGAACACAAGCCAAAAAGTAATTTTATTTTCTATTTTTTTTGAAAATTTCTTTTTGACTTACGTTCGCCTGACCAACCTCTTAGTGTTTCATTCCGATCCTAACCTCAAAGGATTTCTTGGCTTGATTCTGTAGATGCCTTCCCTTTTTGATTATAAACGTATAGGATTTTAAATTAGCGGGCGCATAAAAAGCTGCGCTATTTATAGCCCTTTCCTAATTTTAAATCCTATGTAAATCCTGGTCATCAAAAAGGGAATGCGATAGGCACTGGAAGAAGTAAATGGAATCAAAAGACTTTACTTTTTCAGTTGCTCCTTTTTTTTGTCGTTCTTATTAAATTTTAAAAAAGGGAGATGCTCAGGATAAAAAAAGTATATGGTTTGCTTTTGAATTTGTAATTTATATTGTCTTCGTTTTTATATTTATGGTACTTGTTTTAACATCGCTTGCACTTCATCTAAAAACTCCATCTCTTCATAAGGGATCAGTTGAAGAATGAATTTTAATACTTCGGAGGTATTTATTTCTGGATTGCCGATATACTTATCTGCAACATATTCTACCTGTAAAGCCATAATACAAGTCTTTAATAAGTAAAGTATCAGATCCATAACCTCTTGGTAACTACCTAAAGGTATTAGCAACATGTCCTTACCGCTGGTGTGTGAGTTATATTCAAATAAGGTGAGCTTATCTTTGCTCAAAGTTACTAGGATTTGTAATAGTGCTGCTTTGTCTTTAAACGGATGCTCTTCCATGATTTTTTGTTTTATAGTGTTGCTTCATTTATAATGCTACTTCGATTGTTGTTTTTTTCTATGGCTTGAAATAAGTGTTAGCTCACTTTCTTTTTTTTTCATCAGCCACTATTTCCGTTATTTTGTCTAAACAGAACATCTGATGATGTGGTAATAGGTCAATCACTATTTCTAATACTTTAGCTACCGAAGATATTGGTGTTTTGTTTTTATGTTTTGGAGATACAAAACTACCCTGACCATCTAATCCATAATAACATACTTCTAAAAGCGAGGATATACTGCTTGTTATATCTTCATTGTCTATAACCTGAAAACTAAGTGTCTTTACATGGTCTTTAAAAACAAAGCTTTTGTCTACCTCTAAAGAATTATTTAATAGACGTTTGATTTTTTTGATTTTTTTTCTGTTTGTTTTCATAATCTTTGGATTATGTTAAAAGACTAGATATTATTGACTTTTGATCTTGAGATATTTGTAACTTTTCTAATTGACGTTGACCTAAAGATTCGGCTTGTTCAAAAAAACGTTCACACAGACTCTGAGCTTTAAAAGCATCCTTTTCGGAAAAATCATTAGTTTCTTTGAAACGCATAATGTGATGTGCATTACATAACATGTAAAACTGCCGTTGAAGACCATAACTGGCTTTTGGAAATATGTTTTGAGGTAAGTCCGTAAAATGTCCGCATAAATACAACAAATAAGATAAAGAGTAGTGATGGGGTTTAAACTCCCAGAACAGATACAATAATCCTAAACATATTTGTTCTAGTGCGGTATGCATAGTAGCTAATTTGGCGGTATAATCTTCTTGAATATTAGTCATGTCTATAATAAACAAGAGATATCTAGCCCGCTCCATACGGTTAATCCAATGTGTTTCGATTTGCTTAAAGTCGTTGCAATAAATAGAAATTTGCTGATTCTGATAATTAGATAGTACATCATTCTCTTTGTACATACACCTAGCTTGAGATAGAACACCATTTATAAAATGATCACCACTATTAAGATTCTTCTTTACATTCGACAAACTGTAGGGAATAAGATATACTTTACATGGCTCTTGCATTTTATGGTAGACTTCATCCATCAAGTCCCCTAGCCTCTTCTTGATAGGTTTATGTGTTATGAATAATAAAGTATACGTTAGAGTTAGTTCAGCGCTTTTAAGAAACTCCGAAAAGAATATTTCTTTTTGCTTTTTTTCTTTTGTGAAACTTATCACATAAATAGAGTGTATTGGAATTTCTCTTTTTAATAGACTTATTAGTTCTTCTTGCATCGGAAAATACTCTATAACTCTAGCTTTCATAATATTATAAATTTATAATTTATCTTAAATTCAGAACTTTTGTTCTTTTTAAAAGGATAAATGTAATGATAATCAGACAAAAAACAAAACAAAAGTTCTGATTTTCGGAAAACATAGCCTTAATAAGTAACTTTATATTCTTAAAATCAAACAAATTGACAGAATTAGGATTATACTTTACTAAGAGATCTATTAATAGATCAGATGTTGCTAGAAAAACTGGTATCAACAAAACAAGAATGAGTGATTTGTCTAATAATCATAAAACAAAGCTTCGTGTAGAGGAGTTATATTTAATTGCTTTGGCTATTGAAGCTGATCCTTGTGAACTTTTAAGAGAAGTATGTGAAGAATTAAAATTACCAAATCAAAAAAAATAAAGAGAAATTTTTATTAATTAGTTTACTTTATAAATTCAGATATATATTTCAAGAATAGTTCGCTATATATATTTCATTCGTTATCACTCAATTATTTTTTCGAAATAAACCTTTGCTGCATTACAGTTAGCACTTACTCCTTGGATTATACCTTTTAAGGTATAATTTATTCTATAAATAAAATAATATACCCAAAAAGGTATATTATTTTAATATTTTGTTAACTTGCACCCATAAGGGTATATTAATGAAAGATTGGAATCGACATAATGCTATTGCTGACTTTGTTAGAACAAACAGAAAAGCAAGTAAAATGACACAGACAGAGTTATCAGACTTGACTGGCGTTGGACTTCGCTTTGTACGCGACCTTGAACAGGGAAAACCAAATTTAATGACCGATAAAGTGAATCAAGTATTGCTCTTTTTTGGAAATACATTAACACCAACACCTATAAGCGATGAGACAAGGAGAAATTTGGGTTAATAATCAAAAAGCAGGAATGCTTATTGAAAATGATGAAGGTTATCTATTTCAATATGATAAAGCATATTTGGCATTGAAAAATGCTACACCTGTATCCTTAACTTTACCGTTACAGGAAGCACCCTTTACATCAGATAATTTATTTCCTTTTTTTGACGGACTAATTCCAGAAGGATGGTTGTTAGATATTGCACAAAAAAACTGGAAACTTAGCCCAAGAGATCGTATGGGATTATTACTAACCACCTGCCGTGATTGCATAGGTAACATAAGTATTATAGAAAATGAGTAGTTGCTTAGCTTGTCATAAACTATTGGCATCAGGAGATCATCAGTATCACCCTGCTTGTCTTGCCCGTTTTTGGGAAAGTGATACACCTGTATTTCAATTAGACTATGACATATCACAAATAAATGAGCTTGCTAAAGAAAACGTTGCCCAGCGCATTATAGTAACAGGAGTGCAGCCTAAATTGTCAATGGGCTTTACAAAAATAGCTACCGAAGAACGTTTAACCATAGTTGGAGCTTTAAACGGAAGATATATTTTAAAACCACCTTTTTCTGCTTATCCACAAATGCCAGAACTAGAAGCCTTGTGTATGCTAATGACACAAGCTTGTGGCATTGAAACCGTTCCTTTTTTATTACTACCCTTAAAAGGTGGAGAGTTGGCTTATATAACGAGACGTATAGATCGTAATGCACAAGGAGAAAAGTTCGCAATGGAAGATGCGTGTCAATTTAATGAACGACTTACAGAGCATAAGTACAGAGGGTCTTATGAGCAAATTGCCAAAGGGATAATCGCCTACTCTAAAAACCCTATTAAGGATGTTGTTCATTTTTATGAGCAAGTGATAGTGTCTTTCTTAATGGGAAATAATGATATGCACTTAAAGAATTTTTCGCTTATAGCGAAAGCGTCCAACGCATACGAACTCACACCTGCTTATGATATGATTGCTGCGCAATTATTATTACCCGACGATTTAGATGATTTAGCACTCAATCTTAATGGAAAGAAGCGAAAGTTAAAACGAGCCGATTTTAATGAAGCCATGTTAAAAGCACACGTACCAGAAAAAGCGATTGAAAATCTTTTGAGACGTATTGAAAAAGGGATTATTGAATGGTCGGGATTAATTGACAATAGCTTCCTTTCACAAGAACGAAAAGAGAGTTTTAAAGAATTGATTAATAGTAAAATAGATAGGCTTGATATTGTTAATCCTTTAAAATAGTTAATGCAAGAAATTAAAACCTACACACAAGAGCTAATCAATAAAGCAAAGGAGTACTTAACTAAAGAGTACCACTTAGAGGCTTTAAATCTTTCAGATTTTCAAGCCACAAACTTCTATTTAATGGACAAGGCTATTAATAAAGAAGATAACTTGTTTATAGAATCTTTTGATAAAGAGTTACCTGCATTATCACAATTTCCTGCGGTGTTATCAGTAGCTATTTCTTTATTCTTTAAAAACTTTTGTGATAATCATACTTTCTATAAAGTGGGAGATGTTCTTCAAAAAGACAGAAGACGGTATAAGATTTTACAAGTAAAAGCAAACCATTATACAGTTATAGGAGGAAAAAAAGGAGAAGAATTTAAGGCTACTATAAGACAGAAAGATATTCATAAGTATAGAATTACAACAGGTCAACGTACTGGTAGAAGAGTTAAAGTTGGGTTCTCTCACTTTGCGAAATTTTACGATTTGATATTTAGAGAGAGTAAAAACTTACCATCTCAATTCAAATACAAGTCTGCTATTATAATGTCTAAAAATGATTTTGATAAAGAGTTAAAATTACAGAAATATATAGACATTGATATAAAAAAGGCAATACCGATGCGCTGGATTGGTCGCTCTGGTTCAGAAAGTTGGAATCACATTCCTGTAGAGCCTATGATTTATTGTGTGCCAGATTACGATACGTTACAAACCTATGTTCTAGATAAAGGCATTGCTATAGAAACACTTATTGTTATTGGTAAAAATAAATACAAGGATGAAGTAAGCACACAAATTCGCTTAGCACTCAGAAATGAGGACATACCCAACTGCATCATTTTAGGCAGTGAAGGCTTTAACGATGAACAAAATCAATTCTTAAAATGGAAATGGACGTTTCCAGAGTACGAATATTTGGAGAATAAAGAATCTGGGGAAATTCGTGTGATTGATATTGAAGATGTACACTATCAAGAAAAGATTGACAGCTTTATGCACTACCTACGTGTATTAGAAAAAGAAAACGGTATGTCCTTGCTCAACGCAAAACGTTTACGCAGGTTTTTATATGCATTAGTTTTATCAAAACATAGTAATAGTCCCAACTTATCACAATTAGAATTTATACAGCATTTACTTAAAAAAGTAGTTTCGGAAACTATTGAACAAGACTTCTATGACTTAGAATTAGACGATACGTCAGTACAAGAGGAAGTTAAAGTATTGATAGATAGTATTTTTGAAAGCTTTAATAACAAAAAGCTAAATGCTTTGGAATTATTCTATGATATAGACTATCTCATTGTTCCAGATAGATTAGTGGAAAATTGGAAAGATGAATTTAATGGCAAACAACATAAAATATGCAGCCTTAAAGAATTTAAAAAAATCCAAAGTAAAATTAGTGGAAGTAAAAAGGTTTATGTGCTTAGTATATATAATAATGGTATGTATTATGACGAGGTGTTAGATATTGCTATAAATTCACAACACCGTTTTTCATTCTTATCCTATCTTGAAGAAGCTAAGGTTATAAAAGCATACTTAGATAAATATGATAATGGACTAATTACTGAGTATCAATCAAAAGACAGAAAAATACTAACAGGATTAGATTTTAAAATGAAACTTAAAGAAGTCGATGAAAGCGAATCTTTATTGGATATAATGGATGGCTTTTATCAACGAAATGAACGCTCAGAAAAAGTGTATGATTACGAATCTAATAAACAAGTCAATTTCCGCATCAATTTTACAGACACCACAGAATCTTTAGTTTATGATGGTTCAAAAACGGTTCTCATAAAAAAGAATGGTAAGTGGATAAAATCAAAAACTTATAATGTATTACCAGGAGATACGGTAAGAGTGTATAGTAATTTGTCTAAGGAACGTCTCTTTGGTATTGCATCACAAGAAGATAGTAATGGAAGATTTCAAGAGGTTGAAAAGATGTCAAAACTTTGGAAAAAAGCACTATCCAATTATTTTTCAAAACGAGTAGCACAAGACAGACACTATGATAAGGAACGATTATTAAGTTCACTTAAAGCAAAAGGAAGTAAAATCACCAATTCGGTAACTACAGCAAAGTGGTTAAATGAAACAGATAAAGAACGATTTCCACATAGTAATAATGAATTAAAAGCTATAAAGCAATTAGTAGATGATGAAGAATTGAATACAGACTACGCTGCATTACTAAGAGTAAAAGGGTTTTATCGCGGCTTAATGATAAGTTTAGGAAGAGATTTAAGTGATGATGTTATGGATTTCATTATTTCAGAAGGAAAAAATAAAGGTAAAATACTATCAAAGTTTGAAACCGAAGAAATTAATTCTTTTGTAAAAAGCGCAGCACCAATAAGAACAATACAAAGTAAAGCAATCACAGACGACGATGAATCAAACTGATGACTTAGATAAAAAAGCAAGACAAATTTTTCAAGACCGCATCCAAAGAGGAATGATAGGTCCAGGTTCTGATATGTGGGGACTTCCTGATGAAGAAGAAATTATATCAGACTATCCATTGCCAAGATATTTTAGTGGAGTACTATTTCCTAATAAATCTGATACGCCCGAAACGCAGGCGGAGGAAGATGATGCAGCATTACAAAGCGAATCATTGCTGACTGATAACGAAGAGGAAGAAAACACCACCGAAGATGATAATGAGGACAATGAGGAAATAAAGGATAAAGGAGAAAAGCAGGAAGAAGTAAAAATTAAACGTCAAGATTTTAATTTAGATACAAACAGTTTCTTTCCAACTAACATTGGTATTACAATAGCGTTAGATAAATCGGTTAAAGAAATAGAAGTTGAATTTTCGTTTGGTTTATACACACAAGCAAAAAACGAGGAAAGAAAAATAAAGATTTCAAAAGCTGGTTACGATTCGTTTTTTGAGCAAGGCATTCCAATACCTTTAGCATTTCGAGAGGCTTTAAAATATGAAGATGGCTATATGTTCTTAAATAGAGAACTAAAAGGAGAACAAAAAAATCCTGAAAGAGCAAAAGGAGAATATGGTCAGTTTGACGAATTTAAAAATAGAAAAAATCTAACAAGGCAAACGGATGAAGGTGGTCACTTTTCTGCATTTTATTTTGTTGGTAAATTAGAAAAACTATTAGGAAGAGCTTGGAAAAGAACACCATACACATTTAAAGAAATCATTCCAATACAAGAATCCTTTAAATCCCCTAAATCCTTTGATTTCCCAACCAAGATTTATAAACTAACTAATGCAGGATATAACATAAAAGTTTATGAAGACGGTAGAGCAAGGTTTGTGAAAATTCAATTAGTAAACCGTTCAGAAGACCATCCTTCAAAGCGTTTTTCTAACAGGTCAGAAAATCTAAATTTTAAATCGCTATTTCAAGGCAGTATAAAAGTGCAGTCAGAAGGTTTAATTGAATATAAAGACAATAGCCTTAATACGTATGCATCAGATGATGAAATAAAAGACACAGAAGCAGAAGAAATAGAGTTAATATACCGCAATATAAAAAGTTACGGTATTGGCCATAACTGTTCTGTTATTTGGGATGTAGATACCAAGACAGTAGTATCTACTTTTTTACCAGAACAAAATATAAATGATGTTATTAATGAGTTTGAAGATAGTAGTCTAGATAAAGCTTTAGATATGCGTAACCTCTCTATTTGGGGATTATCAAAAGACGAAATACAAGCGAACTTAAAAGATTTTGTAGCCAGTTATGAGCAATGGATAAGTAAACAGGTTCAGGAAAAGAATAAATTAAATGCTACTGAAAAAGCAGTGGCAGAACAAGTCATTCTGCGACAACAGCAAAACTATAATCGTCTAAAAGACAACATTAGTTTGTTGGATGATGCAAAGATATTTGAAGCCTTCCAATTAGCAAATACAGCAATGCTAATACAGTTAATTATTTCCAATGATAAAAGATTGGGTAAAACTGAAAAAGACTTATTTGAAATTGATAAAACCATTAATGCCAATAGACTTATTTATTTTGAACAATACGATACACTTAAACACTTAGGATTTATTCCAAAATACAGACCATTTCAATTGGCTTTTTTATTACTCAGTTTAGATGAAATTGCACAACCTGAAAAGCGTAAAACGAATAAAACCGTTGACCTTATATGGTTTCCAACAGGTGGTGGTAAAACAGAAGCATATCTAGCTGTTGCCGCATTTACTATAGCATTTCGTAGATTAAATAATAAAAGTAATTATGGTGGTACAAGCGTTATTATGCGCTATACATTACGTTTATTGACAGCACAACAATTTGAACGTGCATCTCGATTAATTGCAACATTAGAATTTATGCGTATGCAACCAGAATTTAAGGATGCATTAAAAGAAGAACCTATAAGTATTGGATTATGGGTAGGACAAGCATCTACACCTAATAAAGTTGCTGGAGATAATGGAGCAAGTGTTTTAGTATCTCAAATGGCTGAAGAAGCATTAAAAGGCGATAGAGGAAATCCCGAACGTAGAAATGTATTTCAGATAAGTAGTTGTCCTTGGTGTGGCACTAAGTCAGTTTCTAAAGAAAAGAACTCACAAGGAGAAACAATATGGAGTTATGGTTTTAGAGTTAATATGGGGGAATTAAAAGTCTATTGTATAAATAAACAATGTCATTTTCACAAAAAACTTCCAATTCAGGTTGTTGATGAAAACCTGTATAGAAACCCACCTACATTATTATTTGGTACTGTAGATAAGTTTGCAATGTTGGCGTGGCAGGAAGAAGCTCATAACTTTTTTAAAGCAAATACGGATAATGGTTTACCACCAGACTTAATAATTCAAGATGAGCTGCACTTATTAAATGGACCATTAGGCTCAATCACAGCATTGTTTGAATCTACGATTGAATTGTTATGTACTAAAAACGGAATTGCACCTAAAATTATATCTTCAACAGCAACAACAAGAAATACAAAGTATCAAATTGAAAAACTATATGGCAATAGAGAAGTAAATATATTTCCACCATCTGGTATTAATCATAACGATAGTTTCTTTTCAAGAGAAAGTTCAGAAAGTAAGAGACGTTATATAGGTTTTATGCCAACAGGTAAAACTTCTATAGACACACAATTACAGCTTTTAGCACATTTATTTGTATCGCGTCTTGAAGTATATAGAAATAAGGAAACGGAGGAATTTGCTAATAATTATTGGACAATAGTATCATACTATAACAGTTTAAAAGATGTAGGTAAGATTTTCAATAAAGTAGGAGATGAAGTAACAAATTTTACATCCACACTACAATACCGCTTAGAGGATTTATTCAATCCTATTGATGATTTTAAGTTCAATTTTATGGGAATATCATCTCGTACTGAAGAATTAACCAGTCGTGTTGAAAGCTCACGTATTAAATCAATTCTTAAAGAATTAGAACTACCTTTTGAAAAGAGTAAAATCACTAAAAGCGATAGAGGAAGTTACTTTCTAAATGATGTAGTTGATTTTGTATTGGCTACTAATATGATTTCTGTAGGTATAGATATTAGTAGATTAAATTTAATGCTAATCAATGGAATGCCTAAAAATATTGCGGAATACATACAAGCATCTAGTCGTGTAGGACGTAAAACAAACGGTTTGGTAGTAACCCTATTAGACCCTAACAGAGCAAGAGAGAAATCTTATTTTGAACATTTTATAAACTTTCATCAGGCTTTTTATAAGTGTGTTGAGCCTTTAAGTATTACACCTTTTACTGAAAGTACCATCGATAAAATGCTCACGACTTCAATAGTTGCTTTTGTACGTAATAAATATCCAAACTTAAATAAGGAAAATGATGCAAAAAACTTTAAAGCAGCATTAGCAAATGAATATAGAGCTTTTATAGAACAAAGGTTTGGAGTTCAAAACAAGGAAATGATGTCCTATTTTGACCGCAGATATTATAATATTATAGAAGACTGGGAAAGTAAAGCAAGAGCATCTAATGACTTAAAGTATAAACGATTATTAAAAAGACCTTCTGATAAAAATGAAAGTGCTATAGATTGGACAGTAATGCAATCAATGAGGGAAATAGACACTGATACATTTATAAGAATTAAATCTAATTTTGAATGGCGTTAAGAAGAAATAACAGAGTAGCAGATAATAAATTTGTTAAAATTCAGACTCGTAAGGCCATCAGTTCTTATGGTGGTTCAGGCTCAATTATTGAGACACCTTTTGGTGCGTTAATGATTGATAGATTCGACGAATGGCCATTTTTTAGATTTAATAAAAAAGATGGACAAACAGTTATTGATGCATCCTACCACATAAATGATGAACGATTATTACAACGTTTATCTCATAAGGATGGTTTTGAAAAATTAGAAGCTTTTGTATTTGTACCTGATAACGTGTCTTCATCAAGTCGAGCAGATATTCCAGAACACATAAATGATACAATAAGCGCATCATTCTTCCCAAAATGGTTTTATTGTAATTCTTGTAAAAGATTTAAGCATATAAATGATTGGTGGAAAGAATGGAGTTTAGCGAAACCTAATGCTACAAAAAAAGAATTTGCACCACCTAAATGTGGTGTGTGTTATGCCAAACGAGGAAGTAAATTTGCACCAGAGTTAGAACAGGTAAGGTTCATTATGACAGCGCCTACAGGAGACATTAAAGAGATACCTTGGGAAAGGTGGAACAAAGCGCAAAAGGCTGTTAAGGATGAAGATTCAGAGAACGGTTCTGTAAGATTAGACTATGAAGCTTTATGTTGCGAAAACCCAGACTTACGTTACACAAAGTCCACAAAGTTTTCTGATTTAGCAGGTATAAGTGTAAAATGTATGAATGACGGTTGCAGTCATAAAGGTAGAATTATGAATCTATCAGGTTTATTTGGTTTGCGCGAAAGGAAATATTATGAAGAAGCAGAACTTTTAGAGCGTCACGAAGACGGTAAGGAGTCAAAAGTATTTTACAAACCAGTTATACGCAGTAGTAATAGTGTTTATTATCCAATTCTTGTTTCAAGTATCTTTTTACCAACGGATAAAGGAGTACGCAATAAGCATATTGAAAAGATAAATAGATTTAAAACAAAAGGGAAAGATGCTGAATTTATTTATGAGGCTTTAGAAGAAGAATATCCCTTAGAACAAATTAAAAAAATTCTTAATAATGATAACGATAATAGCTACATACCAGAGTTAGAGTATCGCTTATACGAGTACAACTTCCTTGTTAAAAATCAAAATACAGATTTTAAAGATGAGGAGGAGAATCTAATCTTTAAAAAAGAGAAACTTTCAAGCTTAACATCATTTGGTTTTGAACAACTTATTGGATTAAGACGTATCAAGATGACAACCGTACAAGTAGGTTACACACGTCAAGAGCCATTAACAAACGATGATTTCTTTTCTGAAATGGATGAAACGCAAGTGCTAATAGAAAATAAATTCACTTCCAAATGGGCTGATAAAACAAAATATTTACCTGCAATAGAAAGCTTCGGAGAAGGGATTTTTATTGCCTTATCAAATGACAAAATCGAAAGTTGGATAACACAATCAGAAAAGAATGAAACCTTTAAAAATAAGATAAGTAAACTTTACACAAATATTGAAAGTCACGCATACCGCTCAGTAAAAGAAAAGTTCGGTATGACCGTAAACAGAGAACATTTAATACGTTTTCTATTGGTACATACACTTTCGCATCTATTAATTAAGGAATTAGAATTTCTATGTGGTTATCCTTCAACATCACTAAATGAGCGACTTTTTGTAGATAAAAATCAAATGCAAGGTGTATTATTATACACTATTGCAGGAGCAGAAGGCAGTTATGGTGGTTTAGTATCGCAAGCACCAGAAGCAAGAATGTTACGTCTATTAAAATCAGCATTAAGAAGAGCAACAGACTGCTCATCAGACCCTATCTGTTACAATACAGACGATGGTCAAGGAATAGGCGGATTAAATATGGCAGCTTGTTATAGTTGTACACTAATCCCTGAAAACGCTTGTGAAGAGTTTAATTCATTCTTAGACCGCTCATTATTAATAGATGAAGATTATGGATTTTTTAAAGATTTGATTATTAACAAATAAACGACATATGGCAAATACGATATACTTTGATGAATCAGGTACTACTGGGCAAGATATGTTAAACAAGGACCAGAAAGTATTTGTATTAGCATCAGTTAATTTTAATGAAGAACAACAAAATATATTAAAATCAATCTTTGATGTAAGTCACGAAATCCATTTTAAAAATCTTAAAAATAGTAGCGCAGGTCGTAAAAAAATACTTGAATTTATAAATCATCCGTTAATAACCGAAGAACACGTTTTAGCTTCAGTAGTCCATAAAGAGTTTAATGTAGCTGGACAAATAACAGACCTTTTAATAGAAACTGTAATGTATAACAACGGTTTAGATTTATATAAAGGTGGTAGAAATATAGCCTATGCCAATTGGATATATACTTTCGGCCAACATTTTTGGGATAAAATATTGTACAATAAATTGATAAACGAATTTGTAAGTATGATTAGATTAAAATCTGAGGAATCTATAAGTAGCTTTTATGAAACAGCAAAAGAGTTATTCTTAACAGTAAAAGAGAAAAGTGTATTACAACCAGTATTGGATAGTCGCAAGTATATTAAAGAAATATTGTTATCTGTAGATAAATACAGTATTGATGTTACTTTTTCTACTTTTCTTGTTTTATCTGATTTATGGTATAAGTCACAACGGTCTATGATAAATGTTCGCTTCGACGAATCAAAGCAAATTCGTCACTATGATAATTACTTAAAGCATACTCTTGAGTTAGCATCAAAAAAGCCTGAATTAAAGGAAATTGGATATGATATTCGTAAGAAGACTTTTCCGCCTCAAATAAACTCAATTAAATTGATAGATTCAAAAAATGATTTTGGTGTTCAATGCGCTGATTTAATAGCAAGTTCAATAACTTTTATGTACAATAATGAAAATGGTAGATACGCCCCATTTTCAAAAGAAATACAAAAATCTAAGCTTTTGGACTTGTCTAATTTTCATACGATATGGTATACTGATGATGTTTCACCAGAAGCATTGGGTATGACTAAAAATGAAGGAGTAAATCCTTTAGATTTTTTAGTTGATAATATGGGCGATATAATTAAAAAACAAAAAGAGTAATTATGGGTCGTGCGAAACAACAGTGGATGGAAAAACAACAGCAAAGGGATGATGAAGACTTAGCGCGAAGATTAGATATTACTTATGAAGAGTTAATTCAAACAGAATGGCATATCGAAACTGATGAAAGTAATGATGGTTTAATTTATCAATACATAGTATACTTTGAAGATGGTCCAGCCGAAATTTTAGCTAAAATAAGTGGTATCAATGAAGACAATCAAGTTTGGTTAGACCCTTATTTTGAAGATTCTTATGAAGAATATGACGAAGAATATGATTCGTTATTAAATTCAGATGATTCGTATCATTCTTTGGAATCTGACGTAGGTAATATTAGGAAACTAAATTTGATAGCAGTCGATGAGGCTTTAATATCTCTATATAGAAGACAATTGTTCGTTAGTTTAATTGGTATTATGGAATCTTATTTAAGCGAAACATTCATAAAGAAATTTGAATCTGATGATAAATATTTAAGACGATTTGTTGAATCATTTCCTGATTTTAGAGAAATTGAATACAAGGCAAACAAAATATTTGAAACACTTGGAAACCTAGAATTAGCATCAAAAAAAATGATTTTAGACGTACTATATCATAGACTTTCTAATGTGTGTAATATGTACAGAGCAACTTTTTTAATAGATTTTCCTGATATAGGTAACCTTTCAAAAGCTGTAGTTAAAAGACACGACCTCGTTCATCGAAATGGTAAAACGAAAGAAGGAGATGTTATAAATGTATCATCTGAGGAAATAGAATTATTATGTGATGAATTAATACATTTTGGAGCTGAACTATCAGATAGTTTGGATAGAGATTAAATTTTTTTATTTATGATTAAAAAGTATACAGCAAATTACGCCTATACAAATCCCAATTTTGTAATACAAAATTTGGTAGCTGGTACAATCGACAATGATTTGTATCAGGTAATCTGTGTACTTAAAAATATATTACAACGTGGCTTTCCAACAATATTATCAAAGTATTTACAAGATGAAATTGGAATTATTCACGAAGAGGAAAACTTTCAAGACCGTTTTCTTTTTGCTAATAATCAAACACAAAAATGGTATGATACTATAAAAGGAGATTCAGAAAACAACTATTATCCAGCTTTAGAATTTTATGAAAATATTATTCAAAAAGATTTTGGAGAATATACCTTTATTAGTTCTTTAATTATTCCTGAAATACAAATTAATGACTTAGTTGGCGAAGAGAATACTAATTTCATCAATCAAGAAGTTGATTTCTTTATTCCTATAGCAAAATTAGTAATCGAAATAGATGGTCAACAGCACAAAACTGATGATGTTCAACGTGTAAATGATTTTATTCGTGATGGTTACTTAACTCAAAAAGGTTTCAAAACCATTAGAATTGATACTTCAGAATTAAGAGATGGTACATACATTCTCAAAGTTCAACAAATAATTGAGCATTTAACAAGGTTTGAGAATATCTTACAGCATTATAGAATCACCTTCGAAAAGCTAAAAAATAATGAAGTAAGCGAACTTGAAAAAAGGACAAAGTTACTACCAACAGCTGTAATAAGATTTCAAATATTATTATTAGAATTATACTCAAACAATTATATAACGCCTGAAGAAAACAATACTATCCATTTATTGTCAAATGAAGATGTAGGTCCTTATGCAAAACTTGCTATAAAAGACCTTCATATTTGGTTAGATAAATTATGGAGATTAAAGCATAAAAAGCAATTTCCGAAAACTACAATTAATATTACCGAAGTTTATAAAGAGAATGATTTTAAGCCATCAGCCAATACAATTAACGTTGATTTTTCTTTGTTCCAAAGATTTACAGATAAAGCCTCATTAAATAGTGATATTCTTTATGTGAGAACAGATTATTTTGATGTTATTAAAGAGCGTAATCATTTTAGAGTAAGTACAACAGCACCCATAAATTACAAGATAACTAAGGACGATGAAGGAACTTTAGAGTTTTTCCTTCAAAATATTTTTGGTAAAGAAAAATTCAGAGAAGGACAATTTCCTATTATAGAAAATGCACTTAATCGCAGAGACACCATAGGTTTATTGCCTACTGGTGGTGGTAAATCCTTGTGCTATCAATTACCGTGTTTATTACAACCAGCAATAAATTTTGTTGTTTGTCCTATCAAATATTTAATGTACGACCAAAATGAAAATTTGGAAAATATGTTAATTACTAACATAGCATTTATTACAAGTGATTTAAAAACGGAAGAAAGACGTAAAAGAGAGCTTGGTTTTGAAAAGGGACATTATTTATTTGTTTTTATTTCGCCTGAAAAATTTCAAATACCAACATTTAGAGATAAAGTAAGAGCAATTTTAGCTTCATATTCAATGGCGTATGCTGTTATTGATGAAGTACATTGTTTATCCGAATGGGGTCACGATTTTAGAACATCATACCTCAATTTGGCAAAAACAATAGACAAATTAAGTCCAAGAGATACTGACGGAGAGGGAATAATTAAATTCATTGGTCTTACAGCAACCGCTTCAGTAAATGTGCTAAAAGATATTAAAATTGAATTTTCAAGACAAAATCAAAAACTTGCAGATGATAATATTAAATCACTTTTAGATTATAGTAGAGCTGAGTTAAATTTTCACATCAAAGAAAGTCCAAATAAAAACCAAGAATTAGTATCTCTCTTAACTGCGCTTGCGGATAATGAGGATTTAACGGAAACAGAGGAAAAGGCAGCAATTATTTTCACACCTAATGTTAATGGAGCAATAGGTTGTTATGCTATATCCAATCAAGTAAACAGAATGTTTCCTGGTAAATCAAATTGGTATTCAGGAGAAGTTCCAAGAGTCCACGAATATGATAATCAAGGAAATCGAACAGGTAGAAGAATTCCAGTTTTAGAACCAGAACAATTCATTCAACATAAAACAGAAGTACAGTTAGGGTATAAAAAAAACAAATATGCAGTATTAGTTGCTACCAAAGCTTTTGGAATGGGTATAGATAAAAGCAATATTCATTATAGCATACACTACGGTCTTCCAAGTTCAGTTGAAGCTCTCTATCAAGAGGCTGGGAGAGCAGGTAGATGGGATAAATTAAAAGATGAAAACAAAGGGAAACAAGGGCATTGTTATGTTCTCTATTCGCCCGAAAGCATAAATAATGATAGAGTTCAAAGACTATTTAATAAAGACACAACTTTTGCAGAAATGCGTCAAATAAATGACGAAGCTGGATGGAATGGTAAAGATATATTTAAACAGTTGTTCTTATTTCTACAAGGACAAAATGATATTCAAGAAGATTTTAATATTGTTTTAGGTGTAATTAATAATTATTTTCAACCAAACACTACAATAAGAATATTTTGGAATGATGCATATAATAGATTACGTATAAACGAGAATACTCTTCAAAAAGCGATTTATCGTCTAAGTTTATTAGGTATTATTTCAGATTGGACAACAGATTTTATAAATCATTTTGAAGTTGAGTTTAATTCAAAACAAGAAGAATCAATATTGAAATATTTATCCGGTTACATCAATAAATATGAACCAGACCGCGATGTTGTACAAGATATTACTAAAGTTGAAAAAGACACTTTGATAGAAAAATCAGTATGGTTTCTATTGAATTGGATATTTGAAAACATTGCATACAACCGCAAGCAATCATTAAAAACTTTAGTAGATTGGAGTGATGATTTTAAAGACAGTGCAACCTTTAAACGTCGCATCGATAACTACTTTAAATTTACGGAATCCACTTTTATATTACAGCATATATCTGAGAACCCATTAGATTATAGTCAATGGTTTGAAGCCTTCAAGATTGTAGAACGCAATGTTCAAAATGAAATAATTAATACAATCTATCTGCCGGCAATAAAAGAGATAGAAACACGTAAAATTTATTTTGAAAATTTAAGAGATAGTATCAGTCGTTTTTTAGAGAGTAATCAAAACAATACAGGGTTAAATCTAATTAGTGGTATTGTTAGATTATTTCTTGATGATTATAACGACCTTGATGGTAAAAATCGTTTCGAGAGTGCTTTAAAGAGTGTTAAAAACAACAATTTAGATATTGACGTACAAGAAGAAATATTAGAACACATAAAAGAAATTGGCAATCATCTTAACGAGGATGGGCAATATGCTTTATGTCAATCAATAACTATATATTATCCCGAAAAGTTAGAGGAATTAACAGACTATTATGGTTTGCTTGATTTATTAAACAATGCTTATCTGGAAAAAGTAAACAATCTTAAAAAAATAACCAGCCGACTATATGAGCAACTTGAAAAAATTTGAAGAAACACTTGGAAGCCTAGATTTAGAAGTAAATCGTTTGAATGCAGTATCACAAGCCTATGAGAAGTTAGAAAATTTAGTAGCATCGTATGATACTATTATCTCTAAGTTAAAGGAAAATAATACAACTTTTATTAAAATTAAGGATGAACAAAACAAGCATCTTGATAATATTGAAGAGAACTTTAAAAAAATCAACAAAAGTATTTATCAAGCCAACTTGGCGCTGAATAGTACATTAGAAGATAAAATTGTTACAATTAGGAAAGAAAATAAAGAGTTTTATCGAGACTTAGAGTCTACAATAAAAATAAAACTTGATGATAATAAATCTCAAATAAAACAATTAATTGAAAGCGAAAGATTGCAACTGAAACAAATAATTGAATCTACTATAAAACAATCTGAGGAAAAGATAAACTCTAACATAGATCATCATTCAGCAATACAAGCTAAAGCAATGACTATATCAAAATGGTCCATTTGGGTAATTGGTTTTATTACAATTATGCTTTTAGCTTTATTAACATATAAAAACTTTTAGTAAAATATTATATCTATCGTTTCTATTGTTAATAATCCCCAACACGTTCAGCACATACTCATTCCTTCATTCCGCAAAAGCTACATTCACTCAATCGCAAGAGCTTTCAGTTCCGCGCAATACTCGTTATGTCCATTCCGCACCTGCCTATCGGACAGACGCTGCATTACCACAACCAGTATTTTTAGCCAACCCACAATAATTAATAAAAATATAGGCTTAGCCGTTTTTATACGTTTGTTTTCGTTTGATTTTTTTTATCTTTACATTAAGATTGAAAATCTAACAAACATAATTAAAATCAATCCCTTTGGTAGCTATCAGGCTACCTCATAAAAATGAAATTAGCAAATGCCTTTGTTTACTAAGGTTTGCGGTACTGGTTTGAATCCAGTCGAGGTCACTAAATAAATCCTTAAACATACTGTAAATAAGTTGTTTAGGGATTTTTTGTTTTGTTATTTGTACGATTATTGTACGGTAGTTGTTTTTTACCTCTTAAATGTGATAAAAGTACTAGTTGGATGGTACGGATGATGAAAACCAATAAAAACGGATAATTTGAACCAGATCATTTACGGCTTTAAACTAATACAATACAATGAGTTATTGATAATTTAACACTGCTCACTTTTTTCCGCCGAGGGTGGTATCGTCTTGCCGTTTTTTGCACTTACAAGTAGAACTTTATTTTAGGTTCAAAC
>JBGSQM010000085.1:0-7905 GCA_041738035.1 Cellulophaga sp. | reverse complement strand
AAAAATTAAAAAAAAATTTATATTTCTAGTCCTTACCGAAAGTTGGTGTGGCGATGCCGCTCAAACTTTGCCTGTTATCAATAAAATAGCTGAATTAAATGCTGATATTGATTTTAAAGTTGTTCTTAGAGACGAAAATCTAGCCTTGATGAACTTCTTTTTAACGAATGGCACACGCTCAATTCCGAAATTAATTATACTCGATGATGCCTTAAATGTTATAGGCGAATGGGGGCCAAGGCCAAACGACGCCAATCAATTGGTAAAAGATTATAAAAAAGAACACGGGAGTTTAACACCAGAATTTAAACAAGACTTACAAATGTGGTACACAAAAGACAAAGGTGAAAGCACCGCGAAAGATATTTTAATGAACCTTTTCTTGGAATAAATAGGTAATTGTGCCTTTTTGAGTAGGATTTGTTGAAGTGTTGAATTGCGATTTTAAAGCATATTTAATGGCGTTATCAATTAAACAACCATTCTCTGTACTAGAACTTTTTTTGTTAAAGTCAGCTTCAATAACACTGCCATTGCCATCCACAAGTATATTTATAACAATTTTACCACCTTCAATGCAAGTGTAAATAGGTATTGGCAAACTAAAATGATTTCGATCTATTAAAGAATAAGAAATAGAAGTTCTGCGTTTTGCTAAGTTATTAGTGGGCACCTCTTTTTGCGCTTCGCGCTCACCCAACAATTGCTTGGTCTCTTCGCGCTTTTTTTTAAGTTCTTTTAAACTAGAGGCATAACCACTATCAGAAGACAAAAGTTCCGATGGCTCGTCACTATCTGAACTACTTTCAACTTCTGCCATTAATTCATCTAAAGTTTTTAAGGGTTCAGGATTACCATAACTTGCTTTTGCCGTTTCGTTAAACGCCATGTGCGATTTTATAGCTTGAGACTTCGCTAATTCTTCTTGTAGTTCTTCCTGTTCTTTAACGATTTCCTCTAATTCCTCATCATCCATCATGGCCATTTCTATAACATACTCCTCTTTTTCGCTCGAATTTAGGTGTACATTATACAAGCCCACAACCATAATGGCCATAGAAAAAAAGGTAATGAGTAAAGAAAGTTGACTTCTGGTTAAGTTCATATTGCTATAACCACATTTTTTTAAAATTATTTCATATAAATCGTTGAACTACAACAATTAGGAGAATTATTCTTCTATTGACTGCAACAAGTTATTAAAACTTTCTGTGGTTGTCGCATTATTTACGTTAAAATCACCTATTTTGGTTCTTCTTAATTCGCTTAAATGTGCACCAGAACCAAGCGCTTTTCCAAAATCGTGCGCTAAGGAGCGTATATAAGTGCCTTTACTGCAGACTACTTTAAAGTACAGGTTATGCTCAGTAATTTCCGTGATTTCAAATTCGCTAATTTTAATTTCTCTCTTTTTAATTTCTACTTCCTTGCCTTCTCTAGCGTATTCATAAAGTCGTTTTCCGTCTTTTTTCAAAGCAGAATAAATAGGAGGAATTTGCTCAATAACACCTATAAATTTATTTGTAGTTTCTTTTATCAGGGCTTCGGTGATATGTTGTGTTGGATAAATAGCATCAATTTCAGTTTCTAAATCATACGATGGCGTGGTGGCTCCAAGCGTAATAATACCCGTATATTCTTTATCTTGGACTTGAAATTCGTTTATTCTTTTAGTAAATTTTCCAGTGCAGATAATCAATAAACCCGTCGCCAATGGGTCTAAAGTACCAGCATGACCTACTTTTATTTTTTTGAGATTGAATTTTCTTTTGATACTCCATTTTATGGCGTTTACTGCCTGAAAGGAAGACCAACCTATGGGTTTGTCTATCAAAAGTGTTTGTCCGTCTAAAACAGTTTCTTTTGTCACTAAATTACGGTTAAGGGGTGCACAAAATAATGAATGGCTAAAATTGCTAGACCAACGATGATTCGGTAATAACCAAACATCTTAAAGCCGTTTCTACTTAAATAACCAATAAATGTTTTAATGGCGAGAAGCGCTACTAAAAAGCCAACGACATTGCCTACAATTAATAGATTTATTTGCTCGTCTGTTAAGGTGTATCCAGCTTTAAAATAATCGTAACTTTTTTTAAGCGTTGCGCCTAACATGGTAGGTACCGCAAGGAAAAAAGAAAACTCTGCCGCCGCCGTTCTCGAAAGTTTTTGCGACATACCACCGACGATACTCGCACCACTTCTTGAAACTCCAGGAATCATGGCTAAACACTGAAAAAATCCGATTTTCAAAGCGGTTGCGTAACTAATTTCGGTATTTTCAGAATTTCCAAACCAATCATCGACCTTTAATAAAATAAAACCGCCAATCACTAAAGATACGGCAACAGTAATTGGGTTTTCTAAAAGGGAATCAATTACATCGCTCAATAACAATCCTAAAATAACAGCTGGTATAAAAGCGACTAATAGTTTTAAATAAAAATCGACACTTTGAAAAAAGCGTTTAAAATATAAAACTACTACCGAAAGTATGGTTCCTAATTGAATAACGATGGTGAAAAGTTTAGTAAACTCTTCTTGTGCAATACCAAAAAAAGAGGAGGCAATAATCATGTGTCCGGTTGAAGAAACAGGCAAATATTCTGTTATACCTTCTATAATGGCTAAAACAATGGCTTCTAATAAATTCAAAATTTACAACTTTTTATTCGGGTTTAATAAAATGGCATAAATTTCAATACCTAAGCCAATCAGCACTAAAGTAGGGGCAAGCCTGATTCTTCTAAAATTAAAAATTTCAGGGTTAAATACATTGGGGTCGTCGCTACCGCCACCGCTCATTAAAATAAAACCTAATACTATAAAGCCTAAGCCAATAAACATGAATAGATAATTCCTTTTTTGAAAAATAAACTCTTGTTTTGATTCTTGGTTAGCGTTGTTGTTTTTATTCGCCATGGTGTAAATTTATGTTATTTTATGTAATTGTTGCTAGTTGTTAGTGGGTTGTTGTCGGTATTTTTTTTAATAATACAACTCATCAGTCCTCAAATTTAAAAAACGTTGTGTGGCAAAATAAGTGCTCACCAACGAAATTAGTACGCCTAAAACAAAAACACCGACTAGTAAAATAATTAAAATTATGGGGTCGTTCATCAATCCAAATTCAGGAAAATTTTCATTCATATAATATATGGCTCCTCCTAAGGCAACGATGGCTAAAAAAGCACCCAACATGCCTAATTTTATATTTGTCCAAAGAAACGGTTTTCTAATAAAAATTTTTGTAGCGCCTACCATCTGCATGGTTTTAATGATAAAACGTTTAGAATAAATAGATAACCTTATAGAGCTATTGATTAATAAAACGGCAATAAAGGTGAAGATACCGCTAGCCACTAAAATCCAAAAACTAATTTTTTTAACATTATCATTCAATAAACCTATTAATGGTTTATCGTAACTTACCTCCTCAACATAATCTTTTGTGGTAATTTCCGCAGCTATTTCTTCTAATTGTTCAGGAGTTACAAAATCGGCATTCAGTTGCACATCAATCGAATTTTTTAAAGGATTATAGCCTAAAAATTCTTGAAAATTTTCTCCAATGTCTTCGCTATGTTGTTCTGCCGCTTCTTCTTTTGATACGTAGGTAGCTGTTTTGGTATAATCAGCCATGGCTAAACTTTTTTGAAGCTGATCTACTTCTACTTGTTTTGCATTGTCTTTTAAAAAAACCGATATGGTAATTTGTTCTTTAAAATGATCTGCCATTTTTTTTGTATTCAAGACCAGAAGCCCTAAAATTCCTAATAAAAATAAGACCAACCCAATACTTAAAACCACCGAGAAATAACTCGATATTAATTTTCTTTTTTGATAACGTTCAAAAGATGTACTCATAAGTATAGAAAATAATGCTGTAAAAATAGCAAAGTAAATTCAGAACTAGTTTAAACTTTGAGCATTTGTTAAAGCGCGAGGTCTTAGAACCCATTTTATTTATCCATAGGATGCTTTTTAATGTAAAAAGATCAGTGATTATCGCTTTAATGTAAAATGACCTTTATAAATAGTATCATTCAATTGAATAACATACCAATAATCACTTGCGGGTAAATTTTTGTTGTTGAAAGTGCCGTCCCAACCTATGGATGAATTCGCAAAACTTTTTAAAAGTTTTGAGTAACGGTCATATATGCTTATTTCATAAGATGGATAAACTTCAATTCCTTGAATTACAAACCTGTCATTTTCTCCATCGCCATTCGGAGTAAAAAATTTGGGAATTACAAGATGGATATACGCTATAAACGCTAAGCCACAACCGCTCTTTTCTTGGACATAAATAGTATATAAACCACCTTCAATGCCTAAGAAAACAGGGCTGTCTTGAAAGTTAAAACCATCAATGGAATATTCAAAATTGCCTATTTCGTTCTCTAGATTAACAATAATATCGTAATTATCAGAGTTTATTTCGGTAATAACAGGAACATTTATCTGTTTGAGGTCTATGGTTTTTGTGCTTGAACAGTTTGCGCTGTTCGTTACCCTAACGGTATATGTTCCTTCCGTTGAAACAATAATGTTTTCAGTAATTTCGCCTGTATTCCATAAATAGGTAACATTCTGTAGGTTTGCTGATAATTCAATAGTTTGATTTTCGCAGAAAGTTAGTTCTTCATCTGTCACAACCGGTAAATCAATAAATTGAATAATTACAGCCGTTCTGCCGTTGGATGGGCAATTGCCCAAGACACTTTTTGCTTCCGCATAATAGGTGCCTGCTGTAGTAGGAACATAGGAGTTACTATTTTCTTGTAATAAAGCACCGCCAATAGGGGCATCATACCAATCTACTAAAACAGTTGCGGGAACAGTGACTGTAATTAGTTTAGGATTGTTTATACAAGCCTGAACATCACCATCACTTATAGGGTTAGAGGGTTGCGCAATAATGAGAATATCAAAAATCTCTGAAACCGAACTACAAAGTGGATTCGCCAAGTTGATAGCATCTTCTGCCACTTTTACACGGTAATAGGTTGTTGAGGTTAAAAAAGGTGTATTGTAAGTTTGATTCGTTTCTCCAAAAATGTCAATCCAATTTATTCCATCCAAACTTTCTTGCCACTGGTACGCATGGCTGCTATAAATAGAAAAATCTGGTGTTGCCGTTAAAGTAGTTGAAACAGCACCATTTACAGCACAAGCCTCAATATTATTACCGTTTTGAGAGTCATTTATTTCAATGAAATCGCCACAAGTTCTAAAGACAATATCATCAATTGCTAAATCGTTTCCACATCCACCAACCTCATTGTTAAGCATTTTTAGAATAACAGAAGTCTGATTAGAAACCGTTTGAAAAACAAGACCATATCGTTCCCAAAGGGGAGTAGCTCTATTCGGTATTTGTCCAGTATCGCCAGAAGCTAAAAGGCTAGTGTCCGTGGCATCCCAAATTTGAAATCGTACATTTATAGGAATACCAGCCCCACCACAGGCCGTAGTTGGAAGCAAATTAATAAGCCAAGCGGAAAATTCATAAGAAGTATTTTCACATAATCCAGTTACCGTTCGTCTATAAAACTCGCCCGCAGTGAAATCTGCATTTACAATTAAACTTTTTCCGTCGATGTCGTTAGGTGTATGATCTTGAACGTTATGCCAATCAAAAAAATCTGTTCTGTTTGAAAGGGTGTAGCTGCCGTCATTTGGCGCGCCCGTAGTAAAACTATAAGTTGTAGTTCCAGCGGCCAATGCAGGACCTGACATAATGCCTGTCCCAAAATTTTCGGTAAAAATGGGATCGCCAGAATTGCCATTACAGAAGCCTAATTGGGCATTTATAACGGGAGTAGATAATCCTAAAATTAAAAACTTTAGAAAAAGTATTTTAGAAAAAGTGTTCACGTTTTAAAGATATGTTATTTCAGAATTAATGGACTTATTTTCTCGATGATGTTTCTTATTTCATAGATTTAGGTATAGTTTCATAATATTTTTCGCCTTTATTATAATAAAGTTATTTTTGCATCGCATTACGCCAATTACGGTACTACAAATTATTGATAATGAATTACAATTTCACAGAAATTGAAGCCAAATGGCAAAAATATTGGTCAGATAACAAAATCTTTCAAGCAGTTAACAATTCTGCTAAAGAAAAATTTTATGTGTTAGATATGTTTCCTTATCCATCAGGAGCAGGTTTGCATGTTGGTCATCCACTAGGCTATATTGCCAGTGATATTTATGCACGGTACAAAAGGCATAAAGGTTTTAATGTTTTGCACCCGATGGGTTATGATTCCTTTGGTTTGCCTGCCGAACAATATGCGATACAAACAGGTTTGCATCCAGCGGTAACAACCTCTATTAATATTGATGGTTGTTTAGATGGCGAAGACAAAATTTTACCGAAATATGTAAATGCTGATGGGACTATTAAAAATGAAGCACTAATCGATAAAAATATACCGACTTCTATAAAAGATGATCAATACCAAGAAAATATCATCAAAGGCTATAGAACACAGTTAGATAAAATTGGTTTCTCTTTCGATTGGAGTCGTGAAGTCCGCACCTCAAATCCTGAGTATTATAAATGGACACAGTGGATTTTTATTCAGCTATTTAACTCTTGGTACAATAAGAAAACTGATAAAGCAGAAGATATATCGACCTTAATTATTGTTTTTGAGAAAGAAGGAAACGCTGCTGTAAATGCCGCTTGTGATGATGGTATCGAAGTTTTTTCGGCCAACGATTGGAACATTTTTGAAGCTAAAAAACAGGAAGAAATACTCTTAAAATATCGATTAACCTATTTAGCAGAAACCGAAGTCAACTGGTGTCCCGCTTTGGGCACCGTGCTAGCCAACGACGAAATTGTCAATGGCGTTTCCGAACGTGGTGGGCATACCGTTATCCGAAAAAAAATGACCCAATGGAGCATGCGTATTTCCGCATACGCTCAGCGTTTATTAGATGATTTAGTGAAATTAGACTGGCCGCAGCCCTTAAAAGATTCTCAAACCAATTGGATTGGAAGAAGTAAGGGGGCGCAGGTAGAATTCAGAATTCAGAATTAGGAATTGAAGTATTTACGACAAGACCCGACACCATTTTCGGAGTTAGTTTTATGACTTTAGCGCCAGAGCATGAGTTGGTAAATATCATTACAACTCCGGAGCAAAAAGCGGAGGTTGATGCTTATGTACAAGCTACGGCGAAACGTAGTGAGCGCGATAGAATGGCCGATGTAAAAACCATTTCTGGCGCTTTTACAGGCGCTTATACTGAACATCCGTTTACAAAAAAACCAATTCCTATTTGGATTGGTGATTATGTTTTAGCGGGCTACGGAACTGGTGCGGTAATGTCTGTGCCATGTGGTGATCAGCGCGATTATGATTTCGCCAAACATTTTAATATTCCGATTCCTAATATCTTTAGCCCCCTAACCCCCAATACTTCGACTTCGCTCAGTACAGGAGGGGGAACAGAAAATGGCGAAAATTTGATCGAAACGGAAGCTTTTACTGAGAAGTCAGGGTTTGTTCTGCAAAATTCCGACTTTTTAGATGGCTTAGGCTATAAAGAAGCAAGTGACATTGTTATCAAAACTTTAGAAACTTTAGGGCAAGGAGAGGGGAAAATAAACTACCGTTTGCGCGATGCTGTTTTTAGTCGTCAGCGCTATTGGGGAGAACCTTTCCCAGTATATTACCAATACGGAATGCCACAAATGTTAGATGTGAAATTCCTTCCTCTGAAATTACCTGAGGTTGATAAGTACCTTCCTACAGAAACAGGAGAACCACCTTTGGGGAATGCTAAAAAATGGTATTGGTTGCAATATGGCGATGAAGGAAAAGTAGTTTCAGAAGAAGAATTTAAGAAGGCCGTGACTTCGGCTACGCTCAACCACCA
>JBGSQM010000028.1:0-6580 GCA_041738035.1 Cellulophaga sp. | reverse complement strand
TTCCGTTCGACAAGAAGTGGTTTCAAGGAAAGGATGGGTTTTATACCTGTCCTTTTTTTTGTTAATGAGTTACTGTCATATTTAAGTTTTAAGTTAATAATTAAGTTTTTGTTGAGTTATTTTTTGGTTATCCAAATTGGTTTACCAGTTTGGATAACCAAATATATGTTATTGATTTGTTAAAAACAAATTAATTAGCAATATTTAATTGTCTAAATTAAAAATTTATGATTTTTAGGCATGTATAACAAACAAATAGACAATATTGCGAGAAATTATTGCCTCAAATGTTCTTGTAACCTTTTTGATTGACTAAAAAAATTTTGTTAAGCCTTATCTCCAAAATAAGATACCGCAGCTCCACTTAAAAAATCTTCTCTCACCGGGCTAAAGGTGTCAATTAAAATACCTTCTTCTAGGCAAATTGCACTATGTAACAAATTAGGTTCAATGTACACGCCATCTCCGGCTGCTACAATTTTCTTCTCTCCATTAATTTCAAATTCAAATTTACCTGAAACACAATAAGTAGCTTGTGTATGAAAATGTTGATGTGGAGCACCTAAAGCGCCTGTTTCAAATTTTACTTTTACCATCATAATTTGATTATCGTATCCTAAAAATTTTCTGGATACTCCTCCTCCAAGAACTTCCCAATCCATTTCTTTTGTGATGATGTACTTTTCGCTAAATCTTTTCATTTTTATTTACGATTTATTTAATTGTAGTAATAAGAACCCACCCAAGTGTAGTTCTTTTTGTTTATTTTCAAAGTATGTTTTACCTCTTTTGAAGCATTTTTATTCGCAGTAATAAATAATTTAGTACTCCCGTTTACGATAGTAATTGAAATTGCCGTATACTCTTCAGTAGCTAAAATTATTTTTAAGGCTGCTATATTACTGTTCGAGTTTTTTGCCGATTCGGTTACAGGGCTATAACTACCGTGTGATTCTATGGTTGAAACAAAAAGGGTGTTTTCTACATTTTTACGTCTTACTAATAACGCAGCTTCTCGTCTTAAATTAAATTCTGGGTCGTTGGCTCCAATTCTTGTAAAAAGTAATTCATCTTTATCACTGGTTACCGTGGTCAAAGTATAAAATTTACCTTCGTTTAACCATGACAATTTACTATTTTCGGTAGAGGGTATTGTACTGCCTTCAAGATATAAATGTTGATACCCGTTTTTAGCTCCAATTGGAACTAAAGTTTCAGGTGTAGTATATTCAAAATTAGTTTTTAATAGTTGACCCATAAAATAATAGGGAAAATCGTATTGATTGGCTTTATCGGAATTCACTTTCATAATATCTAACAGAAAAGGCTTTTCAAAATCTTGATCTTTTATCAATGCCATGGTACGAAGCATTTCTGTTCGTGGATAAGCATGTGTATCTATTGCACTTACCACCTTAGTATTTTCATTCTCAGAAGAAAAATAATGTAAATCAGGATGGTACATACTCCCTATATCAAATTCCGCATTAAAATGGGAAGTTTCATTTTGGGTTACTGTATTATGAGCAATGGTTTGTTTTGCCCAAGTTTTATTTTCTTTTAAATAGTTACCGCCTCCTTTTTGCTCAATGTTTACAAAACGGGCTAAGCCATAATCTTGAATAATTTCATCTCCTTTTTCATAATATGAAAATGATAATTTATCATAATGACCATGACTAGACCCTTGAGCGGCATATTTAAACACTAATTCTAAATCTTCATTTCTTAAAATCCCTACTCCGCCTTGTGTTCCGTCTGGTCCATCGGATAAGTTGATAGATTTTTTTACAAATGGTTTTAGTTCTCCATTTTTAATTCCTAAGGCAACAGCTAAACCAGAATCGTCTAATAATACTTCATTTTGTTGTTCTGCAATACTCAATAAACCTTGATCTTTATTGCCATAATGATACGATATATTGACTGCGGTTACCAATGCACTATTAAAATAAGACATTCCTTTTTGGCCATCGTTCAACGGAAAAAACTCCCCGTCTGCATCCGATAAGTTTAAAAGGGCGTTAATAGACTTTAGAAGCACTCCATTTTTGTATTCAAAAATCTTTAAATCTGGTCGTACATTTTGTAATCCTTCCGCAAAAATTAAGAAAGGATACATGGCGTAACGTTGATAATACGGTCCTTCATTATAATAACCATCAGGAGAAAAAGGTTCGTCAATATTGGCTAAAAAACCTGCTTTTCCGTCATTATTTATATAACCCCCATCATCATCTTTAGCGGTTGTATCCATTTCTAAATCGGGAATACCATATAAAGCACGCTGAATTAATACCTCATCATTCATCACCAAACCAATCATACCCAGAGCTGCATTACCCCAAGTACTATGATTGTGGACTCTTTGGAAAAATAACGGATTGCCAATCGATATAAAATCTGCAAAGGGCCTAAATAAATTGGTTTCTAGTGTATCGCGTTCTTCTGCTGATAAATAATTATAGACACAATCGTAAGCCTGACTTACATATACCAACCAATTGGCGTCATTTAAACACTGCCAGAATAATTTACCTCTAGCATACGATCTTGTTTTTGGATGTATTGGTAATGTTTTATACATCGCTTCATATTGCATCAAAAGTTCTTTTACATATAGGGCATATTTTTCATTGTCCAAAATCTGGTATAAAACACCAGCTTTTTGCATTAGTATCATATTGCGTTTATGTTGATCGTGTGAGTATCCACCGGAATAATCTTTTGGAATAGGCATTTTTATGCCAGAAGTAATTTCTGCATCTATCTCTTCTTGAACAGCTTTTAACGTATTGTCAAAAATTGGAATAGTTCCCAATTGTGCTCTTATATCTTTAACCCCTTGCGCTGTTAGTATTAAACTAGGATGCTCTTGCCCAAATATTGAAATGCTTATGAATATCAAAACAAGTATGCTTAACCTTTTAAAAATCATAAAATTTATTTTTTTGATATTACTCCTAAATTACCACCATCAGTAGCTTTGCCATTCAAGGGAGAACTTTCACTTAGCGAATAACTATTTTGATTAAAATCAGGATTAAAGGTAAAACTATTCTGAAAATTATACTTTTCAGCACCAGTAACCTTAAGAATATCTGATTTATAGAAGTTGTTATTTAGCACATTTACAATAGGTTCGCCGACCACTAAGTGCATGGTTATTCCCTTTGAGTTATTAAAAATATTGTTTTTTATATCATTTACTTGTACACCATATAATGATATTGCTGTTTGGTATTTATTTTTACTACCGTGACCCACATTATCAAACACGTTATGAGCTATTTCTAAAAAAGGACCGAAAGTACTTTCATCTTTTCCGCCTCTATATAAGCGCAATGCTGCACCTTGAACATTTGTCAGAATATTATTTTTCATGATAAAATACTCTACATTATAAGCTCCAATATCGTCAGTTTCGGTATCTAATGCCGCAATATGACCTGTAATATTTTTGAATTTAGAATTCTGAATAATAATGGTATCGGCAAATGTGCCTTTTGAAACGCGCAATACATCAAAAGAATGATTTATAACAAAGTTTTCAAAATCGCAATGCTCAATAAAGAGTTTATAATTCTCAGTCATCGAATTTTTACTGGTACTAATTACAGAATTACCCGCATAATCTGGCGAACTTGCCCCATCAAATTTTAAATTCTCTAATGCTAAACTCCCACCATTTTGAATTTCAAACGCCACCATTCGTTCAAATAAAATAACAGGTTTTTCTTTTCCCGATGCCATAAATGTTAATGGATGATTAATAGGAACAGATTTGGTGAGTAAATAGCTTTCTCCCGAAGTCAATTCTAACCTATCTCCTGGTTTTGAGTTTTTTGCAGCATCAAACAAGGTATTAATGCCTGATGCTACTTTAATAATTTCTCCAGAATTTAAGGCAATTGTAGTATCTTCTTTTGAATACCAAGAAGTTCCTGTATTTTCTTTTGTGGCGATATGCTCACTAATCGTAATTTCATTTTTAATTATAGCATATTTTGGAATTAAAAAGCCTTGTTCATTTTTTACTAATTGTATCCCTCCATTTTCAAATCCGGTTGAAATTCCAGATTCCATATTATTTCCTAGAATATTATTTTTAAAACTAATTCCACTTATATCAGCATCTATCTTAAAAATGTTTTTCTTAGCATCGTTATAAATTATATTATTTGAAAATTCGGATGTTTGAGGTGCTTGACTTCTCTCAGCATCATTGCCAGCACCAAATAGAATATTATCGCAATTGATAAAGGTATTGTTATTTACTTTAGAATTTATAACAGGCACATAGCGGTTTGGCGGAGAATTGGGCACGCCATTCATCATCACAAAAGCAGCTCTAAAACGGTAACCTGTTAAGCCAATGTGGTAGTTATTAATAACGGTTTGCGATTCATTAATAACGCGAACCCCGCCAGTACTAGGCTTACCATTCCCAATAAATACATTACCATCTACCAATGTTTCATTACCATGCCGCATGGTTAAGGTACCAGTACATTCAAAAAAAGTATTGTATTTAAAGGTGTTCTGACAAGATTTGTTAGAAATAATTTCATGCTCTCCATTAGTTCTATCAAAATAATTAGATGCCACCAAAGTGTTTGAATTTTCTAAGGCATTATGACTTGTACCTATTCTTAAGGTTTCACCACCATTATTTCCGAAAGTGGGCCGTGGTCCAAAATAATTATAGTCTATTTTATGATTGTTTTCTATGCTCTCATTGGTGTCTAAACCAACAATCATTGTAACCCCTAAATTCTTTTTACCAGCAATGTGGTTATGATCTATACGGTTATTTTTTCCATAAATAGTGACCCAATAATCTTGGACTTGCCGTTCAGGATTGTTATAATTATCGATTACACATTCCGTTAATCTAGAATTATTTGCAAGTTCATCTTTGTTTTTTCTAAAAGAAATTACAGCATTGGTTGGGGTGTGGCCATTTTTAAAAACTAAGCCTTCGACAATTAAATACTCGCCGGCCATTTGAAGGTTTAAAGTTCCCTCTAAAGTAACTTTTCCTTTTTCTTGTACGGTTAATTTAATAGGTTTATCCGCCGTTCCTTTTCCTTCAAAAAGTAATTCTGCATTTTCCCAAACTCCATTAGCCAAAACAATACTATCTCCAGGTTGCAATTTAGGAACAAGAGTATTAAATTCTTCTATAGTTTTAACTAAACTTTCAGTTTCTATTTCAGTTTCACAACCAAATAGAAATAATATCGAAAATAAAATAATAAAGATAGATTTTGACATAAAATATAAATTGGTTTACCAGTTTGGTTTACCAAAAATACAATTATTTATCTAAGAACCAAATTTTTAACAAAAAATGGGATGATTTATTCCTAATACATCAAAAAAAAATAAATTTTAAAGTAGATAAAGGAAGAGTTCTATACATTTGACTAAAAGCAAGGAGTTATTATGAGTACTTTATCAGCATCAACTAAAAATAAATTAAAAAAAGTAAGTACGGCAACTATTGCTACTTGCCTTTTTAAAAGAGGATTGAAAAATCAATTTATACAAAATGTAAAACCGCTTAAATTGGGTAATTCTATTATGGTTGGGGAGGCTTATACCCTGCGCTATATTCCTGCCAGAGAAGATTTGAACCCCATTGAAGTTTTTAAAGATCCTAAACATTTACAACGTGTTGCTGTTGAAGAATGCCCTGCAGGTGCTGTCTTAGTAATTGATAGTAGAAAAGATGCCAGAGCTGCTTCGGCAGGTTCCATTTTGATTACACGCTTAAAAGTAAGAGGCGTTTCTGGGATTGTAACCGATGGTGGGTTTCGAGATGCTGCTGAAATTGCAGCTTTAGATTTTCCTTCGTATCATAACAGACCATCCGCACCGACTAATTTAACTTTACACCAAGCTATTGCCCTTAACGACCCCATTGCTTGCGGAGATGTGGCTGTTTTTCCAGGTGATATGATTGTCGGAGATGACGATGGCGTTATGGTAATTCCTGGCAACATTGTTCATGAAGTTGCCGATGAATGCTTACAAATGACCTTGTTCGAAGAATTTGTTATGAATAAGGTTGCCAATGGCACTCCAATTATTGGTCTTTACCCACTCACAGACGAAAAACATATCTCGGAATTTACCCTTTGGAAAAAAGAAAATAGTATGTAAGTTATAGGTTCCAATTAAAAATATTTTTCTACGATAGCCATAACACCTGCATAGGAAACAACACAGGAGAAAAATAATGCAGCATATAATCCAATATGTACGCCAAGACTAGTTTTATAATCTTTCATAACTTTTTTATTATTCACCATGATAATAATTCCTAGAACTACAAGTGGTAAAATAAAAACATTAAAAACTTGAGATAAAATTTGAATTTCAATAGGGTTTTCATCAAATGCTGGACCAATTAAAGCAACTAAACAAGCAATAGCTGTTATTATTCTAAACTGACGAGAATTGGTATCTAATTTACCTGACTGATAATCTGCAACCAACAATGGTGCTATTAATAAGCAAGGAAAAATAGAGGATAAACCTGCACTTAAAGCTCCAAAAAAGAAAATAGTAACCG
>JBGSQM010000018.1:0-13181 GCA_041738035.1 Cellulophaga sp. | reverse complement strand
TGTTAGAAGCGAAAAATAATCGGGTCGGTTTTTCAAATAGTTAATTTACTTCTTTTTCTGCAGGATCACCGAGTTAAAATATTTATAGATTAGTATCTACTTTTAATTGAGATTAATTCTGACTAACGTTTTTATAATATGTTGAAAATCAACTGTCAGTGATTTTGATTTTCAGCTTGTTTTCTCTAATATCCTCCTTAAACGTTAGCTTAAAGTGATTAATTTTTTTCTGTAATGAGAGGAATTAAGCGCAACGTTTAGTACAAGAAGAGTAGTCGATTTAGGGCTTCATCCCTGTTAAAACACAAGAAAGTTGAAGCGGGCTACAGCCCATGAATTTACTGCTGCTTCGGCTATTATTTTTATACATAGTTGTAAGCTGGCTCTTTTCCAATACTGTCAATTATCTATTAATTTTCAATATCGATTATTTGCTGAATCAAATCGGATAAATTTGAATCCTTAAAATCCGCCTGTAAATAATAAGGATGGTAAATTTCTTCCTTCCGTTTTATATAAGCAGTGCTGAGTCCTGCTTTTTTTGCTCCAAATAAATCCCAATCATGAGTAGCAACCATTACAATATCTTCAGTTTTTAATCCTTCTTGTTTAGATGCTGAAAGATAAATATCCTTGAAGGGTTTGTACTTCTCGACAATGTCTACCGAGTAATAAGAATCAAAAAGGTCAATAATTCCTGCATTCGTTAGCTGTTCTTTTATCATAACTAAAGATGAATTAGAAACAGCAATAACACGGATATCTTTTTCTCTCAACATACTAAGTGCAGGTCGCACATCCTCATAAGCAGGTAACTTTCTAAACTCTCCAAGTATCTCAGCTTTTATCTCGTTGCTTAAAGGTTTATTATTTTCTAAAAATAGATTTTCTAAAGCCACATCTGCCAATTCCCCAAAATTTCTGTATTCGTCCATAATCCCCATTATAGTGGAGCTGTATAATAATTTTGTGAACCAATATTTCAGAACATACTTATCATCAAAGTGTTTATCAAACTGCTCCTTAAGTAAACTCAGGTTTAATAAGGTTTCGTTCATGTCGAAGAATACTGCTTTTTTCATACTATTCTACTTATATATTTTTATCAAATGATTCTGTTTGCAGTGTCGCCTCAAACTTGCTTATAAAGGTTGTTGTATGAAACTTCGCGTATAAAATACGCTAACTTTTTAATGCTTTATGTTAATTGTTGAATAAAGCTTTATCTAAATTTTGATTGAACTTGATGTCTTTAGTGATTTCTTCAATCCAGACATCTTTGAGTACATTTGCTTCCCAGTCTGATTTGGTGTATTTGCGGTAAGTAGTTAACAAGAGACCTTCCACATTTTCGTATTTGACACGCATCAAAATTGGGTCAGTCACATTTTTAGACACTACCGTAAATAAAAACTCGTCTACTAAATGAGTCTCCGGATTGATATATAACTGATACGTGTCAGAAGCTACATCATCAGGTGTATCAAAAGTAATTTTTACGATATCATACAATTTGCCTTCTATAGTATTTTGCCCCAAGTAGTCATAATTGATGCCTGGGTCTAATAATTTTTGCATCATAGCGAACCAATAAAAATTAGTCTTACGAGTGAAGGTCACGCTCTCGATGGCACTACTATCGGTTATTTCTTGTCCATCGATTTTTACCCAAAAATCTTTTCCATTGTATCCTTGTTGCATTTTACCTTTTAAATTAGGCAGGGTTCTTTCGTGCTTCAAGTAAGAACCATGAGACAGTTCTCCATTAAAAATGTACGATTCAATAGATACATCTTCATTTTGGTCAGGAGTTCGATAGGTATAATTGAAAACAATGTCTTTCAACTTCAGTAAGTCTTCATAACTCCCTGCTTCTTGAGTCATTTTGTAGACTAACTCATGTCCCTTATTTTGAAATTCTAGTGTTTGAACTTCTGCGGTTTTAGTAGTTTCTTTTGTTTTTGCTTCTTTATTTCCACAGGCGGTCAATAACGTACTGAAGATAATCACAAGAATTAATTTTGAATACTGCATAGTCTCATTGATTTTGAAATGCCCCAATTTGAATCTTAAAAAGAGGTAATAGTTTTATTGATGATTTATTTTGATGTTTGGTTTTTAATGTTTTTAACATTAGCTATTGTCTTTAATCGCTTCAGAAAGTATTTGTTTAAATACATCTACAGGTTGTGCGCCTGTAACGGCACTTTTATTATTAAACACGATTGTCGGAACAGAATTGACTCCCAGATTTTTCCAATAGTCTTGTTTAGTTCTTACTTCCTTATGAGATTCTTCATTATCTAATGTTGCCAAAGCTTCTTCAGCATTTAATCCAACGTCTAATAATGCTTCTTTTAAAACATCTTTTTTAGATACATCTTTTCGTTCGCTAAAAAAGGCTTTCGTTAATCGCATTTTTAATTCGGTTTGTTTGCCAAAATCTTTTGCATACTCCAATAAAACATGAGCATCAAAGGTATTTGCCATTCGCATGTCATCAAAATAATCAAAGGTGAAACCAAGTTCAGCACCAGCGTTTGCCATATGTTCCTGTGATTCTTTTTGTTGTTCCAATGTAGCACCATATTTTTCGGCTATATGCTCTTGGACGTTCTGTCCTTCAGCAGGCATATTCGGATTTAACTCAAAGGGTTGCCATTCAATGTCTACCTGGTCTTGAATACCCAAATCGGTGATGGCTTTTTCCAATCGTTTGTATCCAATGGTACACCAAGGACACACTACATCGGAAACGATATCTATTTTTAATTTCTCTTTCATTTTTTTAATTTACTAAATAAACCTTCCGAATGAACGGAAGGTTTAAAGCTATCAATCAATCTGTGGCAAATTATGCGTCCACATTCTCTTTAGACCAAGCAAACTTTTTAAATCCTGCATCTACAGGTGTGTTTGCGATATGGTTGACATAGTTACTCATTGTTTTTTGAGACAATCCTAAAAGGATTTCCAATACGTGTCTTTCTTCATAACCCGCAGCATAAAACGTATTTAAATCTTCTTGCGTCACATGTCCACGATTACGAACAATCGTTAATGTCATGGTGCGTAAGGCTTCTAATTTAGAGTTATCAAGAGGTGTTTCGTTGCGCAAAGCCTCTGTAATAGCATCATCTACCTTCATCATTTTTGCAATGCCTGTATGCGCAGGTACACAGTAATGACAGGCATGTTCTACGTTTATAGATTGCCATACGACCGTTAATTCTTCTTCGTTAAAGGAAGTTTGCGTAAATAACTCATGGAGTGTTTGGTATGCTTCCAATACTTTTGGTGAACCTGCTAATACGCCATGTAAAGCAGGAATCATTCCGTAAGCTTTTTGAGAATTTTCTAATAATGCCTTGCTACCTTCTGGTGCAGTTTCGATGTTGTGAACTTTTAATGTTGTCATAATTTCTATTTATTTATAATGAATGTTTAAACTAAACAATCGTTTAGTTATGGGTTAAAAAAATGTTTAAATGTTTTTGAATGTCATTTCTATATAGTCTTCTATCTCTTTTTTGCTATTTACTTTTGTTGCAGCCGCTAAACCATGTTTTGCCAACACTAAAAAGTTAGCCTGTTTTGTTATGGTGTCTTCATCTTTCGATGCATTCATTCTTAATTTTTCAATGAATAAACTTTTAAGATTATCCATAAAAGCGGTCATCTGTTTGTTTACTATTTCGTCTTCACTTGCAGAAAACTCGTTATACGTATTAGTTAATAAACAACCTTTTTCATTGCCTTCTTGATTACAAACTGTTACAGAATCATAAAAAAACTGTTTGATATCTTCAACACCATTAGAGCCATTCTTAAGTTTATCGAATATTTGTTTTCTTTTAGCCTTGTAACTTTTTAAGCTTTCTAAAAATAGGCCATGTTTGTTACCGAAACTAGAATAGATTGAAAACTTGTTTATGCCCATTTCTTTTTCAAGCATTTGCATCGAAGTGTTTTCATAACCATTACGCCAAAACAAATGCATAGCTTTGTCGATAACTTCTGCTTCTATATATTGCTTTTGTCTTGCCATGGTTATTTTCCGTAAACGAAATTTCTTCTTATTACGGGACAAAACTAACCAATCGTTTAGTTTTAAAAAAGTGTTTTAACATATTTTTAATTTAACACGGTGAGACATTATATTATTTTAAATTGAATACTAACTCGCCATTGGAAACCGCTAATTATATTATCAACTCTAGTTAAATAAAATCTAAATATCCAATTCCTATTCCATATTCTAAAAAGAATGCCCTAATTTTAAAAGATCCTGATTAGGATGAACAAGATAATAGTAATTAAAAAAAATGAATTATGAAAAGTAATGAATGGGAAGTTATCAAAGCAGCTAAAGAAGCAGGAATTCCAGATCCGGGATTTGAAATTGACAAAAATACCGCGATTGTAATCACGGACCCTCAAAATGATTTTTTGAGATCTGATGGGGTTGCATGGCCGATAGTAAAAGAGAGCGTAAAGGAAAATAATACCATAGAAAATATGAGCGAGGTTTTTAGGCTTGCACAAGAACATGGCATAAAAGTCTTTATTTCTCCACATTATTTTTTCCCTACAGATAAAGGGTGGAAATTTGGAGGTGCTTTGGAAAAATTCATGCACTCTAAAGAAATGTATAAGCGAAAAGGAATGCTGGATATGGAAGGATTTGAAAATTCTGGTGCAGATTTTTTAGATGAATTTAAACAATATTTAGAAAAAGATAATATTATTTTATGCAACCCTCACAAATTATATGGCCCACAGAATAACGATTTAAGCCTGCAATTAAGAAAATATAAAATTCAAAAGGTGCTTATGGCTGGAATGTCCACAAACCTGTGTCTGGAATCACACACCCGCCAACTTATAGAAGAAGGTTTTGAACTTGCAGTCATTGCCGATGCTAGTGGAAGTGCAAAATTACCTGGTTTAGATACTTTTCAAGCTGCTCTAATGAACTTAAGAATGATTACCAGTCATATATTTACAACCGAAGAATTCAGAGAAGCCCTTAAGGACGCCAAATTATAAGAGAAAAATTAATTTATTTCAATAGATTCTTTATCTAGAATCCACTTGTCTTTGAGAGATTTTCTATCCACAAAAACTCAATAAAGGAATAAGGCTATAAGCAAGGTTCCACATAAGATATTTCCAATAGAAGCAGCCAGAATGTTCCACAAAACGGTATCAAACCGAGGAATACTCTGCTTCTTTGGAATATCAGTTGAAAGATAACCCATATTTACAAGATTCTATTGAAAATTGGCGGTATCAAACTAGGAAAAGCAACTAAAAAATGAACCCTACTATGTTATAAAAAAACCTCATTTCTAAAACTCATTCAAAATAAATCTCAACATTTATACTATACGTAATTACTTAATTGCGTTTCCCAACTATAGACGTTAAATGAAAGTTCATAGTTCGAAAAATCTCGATTTAAAACTTCTTTCAAAACATTTTTTATTTTGAAATAACCACCAAAATCACCACAATACCAATAAAGCAACTTTGATGTGGATACGGTTTTATTATTCTCGTCAATAGAAGTTTCAGAGTCAAGGAATGATTCCATAACAAAATTTAATTCTTCATCTAATTTTTCAAAGGTATAAAAAGCTATGGGTGGACAGCTCTTGGCACCACAATTTTGAGCAAAATGAATGCGGTAATCTAATGTTTGAACTGCTAACTTTTTAATCAATGTTGACACAAATGGATTATGTAAATATCCAAAACTCCATTTCCATCTATATCTTCTTAAAATACCGTGTTCTATATCATCTAAACTAAATGATTTTTGAGCAATTTGAATTGATTTTTTTGTGAAAATGGTTTTCCTTTCAGTATTTTTCGAATTAGACAGCAATTGAAAATATGCATTGTATATATTAATCCAAAAGGTTTTTTTTGCGTCATCACTGTTTAATCGATGTTGTAATTCTTCTAAAGAGAAGACTCTCAATTGTTGTTCTAAAGGCGTTGTAACTTTATTTAATTTTACATTGAGCAGTAATGCACTTGAAAGTTCTACTAAAGAATCTGTGATTTTCATAAATATATTTAATAATTCATACTTGAGATACGGCAAATTCATTTTGTCTGACAATAAATAATCAGCTCCATTTAAAGACACAAAACTTTTTAGATGTTACTTTTTTAGAAATCATACCACTACACATAAAAGCTTATAAGAAACACCAAATGCTATTACAGAAACAACAATTCCAACCATAAAAATGGAATAAGTCCACCTTAAAATTTGATATTTCCGAGCTAATACTTTGCCTAAAAAATATAAGTCTTTACTCATGGAACTGTACAAATAATCTTTATCATTCATAACTTGAGTGATGCCTTTTTCAAACTCTGGTAGAGCCATTTTATGAAAATTACCAAAGAATAAAAGGTTCACTTTTTTTTCCGTTATATCTTTTTTGGTAAATTTTCCAGAAGTTACACTTGGTCTTGTTGCAATAACAGAGAGTATCATTGAAGCCACACTAAAAGCTACAAAAATAATGGTTGGGTATATTAAAAACGCATTGGTTGGATTATCAAATTTTGGAATTAAATTAGATAAAAGCATAGAAATAATAATTGCATTTACTGAAAGTAAAATATTGGCTTTAGTATCAGCAATATCGCTTAAGGTAATATGATTTTTTAAAGTTACCCTAAACAAAGTATCTACACTGCGTTCTGAACGATTATTTGAATCTGTATTGTCTTTTGACTTTTTAACTCGCTTTTTTAATTGCTTATATAATGCCTTCAGGTTTTCATTTTTTAGAGTGTTCCAATTCAAATTGGCCTTTTTGGTATAATACTTATTGTTGTTAAAAATCTTAATATTTTCTTCTATCCATGCTTCATTTGAAAAAGTTCCGCAATTGGTATTTGCAAATTCCAATCGAAGATTTTCTGATATGGCTTCATAATTGGTGTCCGCTAGATGAGCAAAATCTGCATCAGAAACAATTTCTTCTAATAGATTAATTGGTTTTTCATAAAGTTTTGTTGCATTAATACACCCTAACACTTGAGTCGTTTTAGCAGCATCATAATTATGCTCTTCTAAATATTTTTTTGCAATGGCCATACTATGGTCTTCATGTTTGGCTTTGTCAATAGTATACCCGATATCATGAAACCAACCTGCCAGAAGTACAATTTCCTTATCCTCATCTGTTAGATTTTCAGCAAGCAGTATCTCTTCTATTTTAGAAACCACATAATGTGTATGTTGATAATTGTGATAGATATAGGATGTATTTAAATTCCTATTCAAATAATCTAATACAAACTGTTCTGCTTTTTGAACTATTGAATTCATTGTTAAATAGAGTTATAGTTGAATTTTATTTTTTGATAGTGTTTCCAAGTGCTCCAATTTGAGTTTCCACATTTTTGATACCTTTTTTAGGATGGTGTTTTTCATAAAAGCACCCACGATAGAAAAAGTGATATAAATATTTAAATTGATTTTAGTGGTATTTTGGTCTATTTTATGAAGCTTAATCAAATATGAAAACGCATCAGTAAAGAGCATTTCTGTAGTTTTTTCGCCATAGGTTAAACTATCAGAAGATGGTTGGCTTATGGTTTCAAACTTCATGTTTCCAAAATTTAAAACGCAGTTGTGTTCTGTTCCAATTCTGTTTATTTTATTGGCATCATATTCAATTCTCTTGACTTCTTTATCCCAAAGATATCTATATTTGAGTTCACTTAAATAGGTGTAAACATCTTGAATATTAGCATTGAATATTTTTTCTATAGTAACAACAGGTCTTTCAAATTGTTCATCTGAAGTGGCGCTTGCCATTTCAATTTTATCACTCGAAGTTTCTAACTTTTTATAGAAATAATCGAGACTGTTTGAATCAAAAATTTCCGTGTTTTTATGCCAATCTTCATCTATTTGACTTTCATATAATTTATAAACAGCATTAGTAAATAACATATACTCATTTGAAGTGATATTATTTTTTAACAATCTGTGAATTTTTATCACTTCACGCCCATAAGGTTTTATAATATGTCTAACTTTTATAAAATTCAAATCTCCAAAATGCACGAAAAATTTAAGTTCTAAATTCGTGGTTGTTCTACACGAACCGCAATTGCAGATTCGCATGGTGTCATAATTTTGAGTGTGTTTATGAAACGCTTCATGCATTAACTTAATTTGCTGTGTCAACGCCTCATAACCCGGAATATCGGTGGCATACATAAACAGCGCATCGCCTTCAATTTCGACCAATTTCAAATCTATAGTGTTATTATCGAGTAAAATTTCAAGTAATTCAGAAACAATATGGATACTATGCTCTACTTCAGTGTTATTTACAAAATCTGTAAATCCACTAATATCTGGCATAAAATAGAGTGCTTTTTGCATAGTATATAATTATTTTCATTCGTTTCTTTTATAAAATAAAATTGAGATAATAATAAACCCAATTCCCGTAAGCGCTGGAGGCAGCATTTTCCAAAAAATCCCAATTACAAGCATGACGATGGCTATGAGCACAAGTGATATTAATAATGTATTTTTCATTTTTTTTATATTTAAGTTCTGGAGATAATTCTCTATAAAAAAAAGCAAACTTCGACAATAAGTCAAAGCCTTGTTGTATTAGCTTCTTTAACTTTTTTATCTTTATGTATAAACAGTTTAGCTATTTGCATGGTTGCTAATATGATAAACAATATTGCGAAAGCTGGATTGAGGTACTGTGTTATTTCAATATTATTTTCAACCAAAATATATTGTCCAGCATATGCGAAAAACAACATACCTATTACTGTACCTGTCAAGGCCCCAATAATAAATATGTAATTGGCTTTTTGAGTTGTTTTTAGTTTTTTAGTTCGGAAAACGTAAAGATAAATCCCTGACCAGTAAGGCCATTGAATAACATTTAAACTATTAAGAAGTACTCCTAATACAAACGGATATCGTGCAAGTTGAAGTTGTGATAAACTAAAGCTATTTTCGTTGTTAATATTGCTTATAAAATACAATGCAATACTTATAAAAAACAGGATTGTAAAAACATCAATAAATAACAATATTTTTGTTTGCTTTACCAACCACTTGGCACCAAAACTGACTATTTTAAGGACAAAGAACTCAAGAACGATAATTCCAAGAATAAAGGAAATAATAGCAAAACCACCTTGTTCTACCAAAATTTGTAACCCAATTACATTAAGATATCCTAAAGGCAAAGACCCAATAAGGCTAATTAAAAAACCAAGCAGAAAAGACTTGTTATTAAAACTGTATTTCTCTATCCATTTCATAGCTATGAAATGGATTTTAGATGATTGGTTAAGCGTTTATTATCTATAACCAATTGTCTGGATTGCTGTAAATTTAAATACGAATAGCCTTTTTGATGATTATAGGTACTAATCTTATATAAAATATCGTAGTGCCTTATAATCTCCTTCCATGCAAAAAAGATAGAATGTTTAGGGTCATAAATATGAGTTGGTTCGCTTCCTGCACCATTCAATTCAATGATAGAAAAGTTTTTACCTTGTTCTAAATCTTCCCAAGAATTGAACATAATATCCAATCTCCCAAAATGGAAATCTGGAATTTGCAAACAAATGTCGTTGATGCTCTGTGTTAATTTTTCGGTAATTCTATAACTGACGTCGGTAAATTTACTTCCTCTTACGTGATTTCCGAAAGGCACCAAATTGAGCTTTGCATTTATAGGCAAAACATCGTTTAACTTGTTACCGTATTTTTTCTTTAGGGTTGATAATTGCAAAGCAAATCTTGGATTTTGTTCTATAAGTTCCTTGACCGTATTTATGTCATTTCCTACGACTATTAGAAATTCTTTATTCACAATTCCAGATATAACTCCTTTGTTTTGGTTAGGCATTCGGTAATAAAACACGCCTATTTCAAATGGGTAATCAATACATTCCTGCACTAAAAAATCGTAATTAGTTTTTTGCAAATAAGCGTCTAATGTCGTCCATGAACTAATCTTTTCAACTCTCAAACCCTGCAAACCCATATCTGGTTTTATAATGAATGGAAAATGGATATTTGAACTCTCTAAAGCATTTTTTATGGTTTCAAGCTTCTGGTTTGCTTTAAAAAACAAGGTTTCTGGATAATAGTTTTTAGGGATTAAATCATAAATTTCTTTTTTACTCTCTAAAGCAAAACCACCATTTATAATTTTAGGATTACTGGCTCCAAAAAAACCTAATGAACGCGCTTTAATGCTCAAATAAATCCAATAGAAAAATATCGGAAAGTAAATCACATTTGTATTCCAATACTCCCAATTTAAGATTGTATGAATGGTGTTTTTTAGCGTTCTCAAAATGTTATATTTTCAGTAATTTTATTTTTAATTCTATCGATATAGGTCATTTCAACCTTATCATGTCTTAATACTAATTGAGTGATACTTACGGTTTGGGTTTTGTCCTCTCGATTAATAACCAATCCAAATTCTATATTTTCTGAATGATTATTTCTATGAAATGACAATATACTTTCAGCGGTTAATATCGATTTTGAAGTGCAAAAATCTTGAAACCATTGATGTCGTATATCTTGTTGGCTCTGATCATATAAGGTAGCCGAGGACCAAAAATGTGGTTTATTAATTGATTTTTGGATGATATGCTTTTCAACGCCATCCCATTTTACTTCTGTTAATATAGTTTTGTGAAAAATAATCAATGTGAACGGCTCAATTTGTCCAAAATTCATTTCAGAAAAATAAGATATTGGCTCTTTCGCTGTTATTATTTCCTTTAAAACAATCCCTCTACTTTTGGTATAACGGTCTTTTTTTTGATGGTTTACAAATGCCCCATTAAGCAAAATTATACTGGTACCATCTTCTTTGGCAACAATCCAAGTACCACCGGCTTTCCCATCTTTAGGATAAAGCAACTTCACTTCACTTTCAAAATATATTTTTGGCTCAATAGTAGGACGATAACTTTTTTCATCTCTGTTAGATGTCAAAAGAAACCCATTTTCTAAAGGAACAAAGCTTACTGAACACATTGCTTTTTATATCTTATAGTTGCTGGTGCCAACCCAAAAGTATCATCTATATAATTCAAACATTTCGTCTCTAATAAACCCACTTTAATCAATGCTTGATGGTGGATACTATGTTCTAAACAATAAGCCAATTCTCGTAAAAAGGAAGTTTCAATTTGAATTTGTTTGCCTTCATCCTCACAAAAATTGCCCTCTAAAGTCATTTTTCTATTACTATTGTCTTCTTTTAATTTAGAGCAGATTTCATCAATCACTTGAATAGCAGTATTCGTATCAGTTTCAATCAACAAATTCCTTTCCCGATTATCATAGTTTATAACTTTAGTTTCGAATCCATTTAAAACACTTTGGTAAAATTCGATAATGTGTCTAACATGCTGTCCAATAGTTGCTCCAAATAAGGTTGCAGATCGAAACGTATATTGGTCATTGGTTAATTGAAGCAATACATTTTTTATTTCGTTTAAATTCTCTTTACAATAGATTTGCATTTATGTTTGATTTAAAAGTTATATCCAGTTGCTCCGCTAGTTTCTATATTAACGCGTAATCCTAAAACGATACGGTTCACAAAATTGAAATAAGCCACTACCAATGTGGAATCTAATATAGCTTCATCGGTTAAACCGATATGCTTTAGTTTATTAATTTCCTCCGGTTCTTTAAACTCAACGGGGTTTAATGTTAAGTTTTCTGCAAATTGACAAAGCAAAAGTTCTTTTTCAGAGAGTTGTGCATCACAAAAATTGTTTTGTAACCGAAGGATTCTTTCATCATCTTTCCAATAATTATTCAACGCTTCAGAATGATGTATTTGACAGTAATGGCAATTATTTGCAACGGATGTAACAACCGCCATCATTTCGCGTTCTGCTCTTGAAAGTTCAGATTTTGAAAACATAATTTCCAGATACAAATCCATGTGCTTAACAATGCTTTCTGGCCTCAAACTCTGAATTTTATGGACTTCGGCAAGCTTACCTCTTTTAGATATTAAGTCATCATAAATGTTCTTTAATCTACCGGTGGCTTGATTGTATTCAATGATTTTTATAATTGGCATTTACTTCAATTTAAAAAATAGACATCTTATGTTGGTTTCCTGACATAAGTTTTGAAATAAAAAAGCTTATTTTTTCCAGCTTCTACCTGCAAAAGCAGCATCTACTTCTGGGTTGGTTAAATGATTTGAATAGTTACTTAATGTTTTAACCGCTATTCCTGCTACAATACCTAAAACGTGCGCTTCAGTATACCCTGTTGACAAAAAATCATCTACTTCTGATTGTGTAACATGACCTCTATTTGCGGTAAGCAATCGAGTAAGTTTTGATAAAGCAGCTAATTTAGTATCGGGAACTTTTTTATTATCGCGAATGGCATCTGTAACTTCTGTAGGAACCCTGCTCATCATATCGCCCACAAAACTGTGGGCAGCCATACAATATTCACAATTATTTTCATAGGCTACTGAAAGAAAAACCACCTCTTGCTCAACAGAGTTAAAACCTGAATTAGCTCTAAACGAATTATAAGCATGGGTATAGGCGTCCAATAAAGCAGGGTTATTACCCATTTTTTTATACATGTTTGGTATGAAGCCTAATCCTTTTTGTGTTTTATCAAAAATCTCTTGTGAAATTGGCGAAATTGAATTGTTTTCTAATTTTAAATGTGCCATAGTTATATGTAATTAAAAAAACAATCTTGAAAAGTGTTCGTCAAGATTGTTTTTTATCTGTTTTATTTTATGAATTAATAATATGCTTCTACTGTAACTTCTACCGTTTTTGCAATATTTGTGGATGGTTTGCCATTTTCAAATGCAATTTCGTAATCTACCAAAGTGATATTAAACTTGGAATTAAGGCTGACTTTACCATCTTTTACCACTACAGTTGCTTTTTCTTTAATAGGCTTCGTAACACCGTTTATTGTTAAATCACCAGTTACATCTGCTTTATAAGTCCCATCTTTAGTGAAATTTACGGCTTCAAGATTAGCTATTTTACCAGTTAATTTAGCCTTTGGATTTGATTTGGTGTCTAAAAACTTTTTACTGTTAAAATGCTCTTGCATTTTTGAGTTTTCAAATTCAAAA
>JBGSQM010000016.1:0-19101 GCA_041738035.1 Cellulophaga sp. | reverse complement strand
AAAAAACCGCATCATTTCTTCCATAGAATTTCCATTGGCGTATAAAGCGCCAATTAAAGCGCCAACACTACTTCCGGAAACAATCTTGGCGTTTAAGTCAAATTCTTTCATAGCTTGCAGTACGCCAATGTGCGCCATACCTCGCACTCCGCCACCCGATAGGACCAAGCCAATAGTTTTTGAAGTGTTCAGGTTTTTAATCATTTTCTAAGATCAACATCATACAAAAGTAATCGCTTATTTTGATTACTTAAAAAATTTAGGGTTTACTTAATCATTTAATAAACAAACCAATTCGTCGGTTTTAAAATATAACCAACCAGTTAAATTATATTTTTTTGTTCTTTATCTATAGAATATAGCGTTTCCAAGTTATTTTGCATTTTTGCAAAAAACACCAAAAGCTTGTTTGAAACTAGATAGTCGGTTATGTAACTTTTTATGTGTTCTAAGGTATTTTCATAGCTGTAAGGTAAAAATTTAAGTTCGACCAAACCCGGAGTGGATTTTTATCGTAAATTTACCTTAGAACAATATTATGAACCGCAGTCACCAAGATAAAACAGCTATCTTACTCTTTGCTAATTCCGCTCAGGAAGAAGTAAAACATAAATCTATTTATAAAGGAAAGGAGCTTTTTGATGCGCTCAACAATACAACTTTAAAAACCGTTAAAAAAACGGGTTTAGCGTATTTTCATTTCTCGGAAAAGCAACAAACAGGTATCACTTTTGGGGAACGTTTTAGCAATGCAATTCAAACTATTTTTGATAAGGGTTTTGAAAAGGTAATCACTTTAGGGAATGATACACCCAGCCTAAAGGCGTATCATATTAATGAAACTTCTAAGCAATTAGCAACAAATAAAGTGGTTCTTGGGCCCTCTTTAGATGGCGGTTTTTATTTATTAGGAATTCACAAGGCCAATTTTAATAAAGAACAATTTGCCGATTTACCTTGGCAAACCAGTACCATTAAAAGAACGCTTTTAGCCCTAATTACAGCAGATGAAGTGACTGAAGTTGCGCTACTTTCTAGCTTATCCGATTTAGATACTACAGAAGATATTAAACATCTTTTCAATTTTACTTCACCACTTCCCAAAGAAATAGTAGCACTTCTGTTATTAATACTTCAAGTATTTAGAACCATAAATACGAGGGGTTCTTTATATTTAAATTCAACCGAACATCCTGTTTTCTACAACAAAGGTTCTCCCAATTATTTTAGTGTGATATTTTAAAACATCAAATTGCTATTTCCTAAAAGGGAACTAAACTGATGTAAATCCATTTTAATAATTAAACTTCAGCACCAACAATGAACTATTTTTTTATGGTAGTTGCCTTTTGCCTTTCAGCAATTGGCTTCTCACAACAAACCATTTCTGGTACGGTTACCGATACCAATAATCAGCCTTTATCTTATGTAAATGTGCTTTTAAAAGAAACAAGTAACGGCACTACGACAAATGAAAATGGAAATTTCGAAATCGCTGTTCCCAATGAAAACAGTATTTTAATTTTTTCAGCCGTAGGGTTTCAATCGCAAGAAATCGGAATTAATAATAGAAGGGTACTTAAAGTAATACTTAAAGAAAGCTCCGAACAATTAGGCGAAGTAGTTATTACCGCGTTAGGAATAAAAAGAGAAACTAAAGAGTTAGGTTACGTTGTACAAAGTATTGATGCCAAAGAAGTTGCCGAGGTAAAAGCCGTTAATTTTTTAGACAATCTTGCTGGTAAATTAGCAGGAGTAACTATTACCCAAGGGGCAACGGGCGTTGGTTCAACCTCAAAAATTACCATTCGTGGCGAAGCGTCCTTCTCAAATAACAATCCGCTATTTGTGGTGGATGGTGTTCCAATAAACAACAATTCTGTTTTTAATTTTACCAACGAGGCCGCCGCTGGTTTTCAAGAAATAGATTTTGGGAACGGCGCCATGGAAGTTAATCCGGATGATATTGCCGAAGTATCGGTGCTAAAAGGGCCGAGTGCAGCGGCACTTTACGGCACAAGAGCCTCGAACGGAGTAATTGTTATCGAAACTAAAAACGGCTCTAAAAGTAAAGGATTAGGTATTAGCTATAATACAAGTTTTTTTGTGGATACTGCTTTTCAATTACCAGATTTTCAAAATGAATTTGGTCAAGGAAATTCAGGTCAGTTTGCTTTTGTGGATGGTTTAGGAGGTGGAATTAACGATAATATCTCCTTCAGTTGGGGCCCTCGATTAGATCAAGGCAATTTAATTCCGCAGTTTGATAGTCCCGTTACTTTGCCAAACGGCACCGTTGTTCGTGGCGCAGATACGGCATTATATAGCGGGTTACCCATCACACCAACGCCTTTTAATTCGCATCCAAATAATTTAAAAGATTTTTATAATACAGGCACCACTTTTATCAATAATATCGCTATTTCCTCAGGTTTTGACAAAGGAAATTACCGCCTTTCGTTTACAGATGTGCGAAGTGAGTCTATTATTCCGGGCGTAAATTTAGACCGACAAACTCTAAGTGTACGCCTAGGTTTTACCCCTAATGATAAGTTGAAAATTAATGCAGCTTTTAATTATGTGAATTCTCAAAGTGATAATCGCCCAAGTAACGGCTATGGCTCTGAAAATGTAAATTATGCTTTGGTGGGTTGGGGACCGCGCTCTGCGGATATCAATAGTTTAAGAAACTATTGGCAACCCGGTCTAGAAGGTTTACAGCAGTATTCCTTTAACTATACTTTTTTTGATAATCCTTTTTTTACTTTACTAGAAAATACCAATGCGTTTAATAGGGATCGCGTTTTTGGAAATTTATCTGCTAACTATGCCATTACCAAAAACCTGAACGCAAGCATAAGAACAGGCATGGATTATTCTAGCGAACTGCGCCAAATGCGAAGAAATTTTAGCTCAAACCGATTTATAAACGGAGCTTATGCCGAACACGATGTGTTTTATAGAGAGATAAATACTGATTTTCTTCTTAATTATAATAGGGTTTTTAATGATTTTAAGGTTGATGTTTCACTTGGTGGAAACCGATTAGATCAAAAAGCTTTTACAGGACAATCACAAACTACAAGTTTAGCGCAACCCGGAATTTTTAGATTGTCAAATGCCGCCTCGCCCATTGAAGTTTTTGAGTTCGAGTCGAACAAGCGCATCAATAGTTTTTATGGGATTGCTAAATTGGGTTACAAAAACTTTTTATATTTTGATATTACAGGGAGAAACGATTGGTCAAGTGCTTTGGCAACGCCCTTTTCCGTGGATAACACTTCTTTCTTTTATCCATCTATTTCATCGAGTTTGATACTATCAGAAGTGATGAAACTTCCACGGGCAATTTCTTTTGCACAAATAAGAGCGAGTTGGGCTCAAGTAGGTAATGATACCAATCCGTACCAAACCACAGGAGCTTTTGTGGCACAAACACCTTTTAACGGTCAGCCTACTTTTAGCAATCAAAACACGATTGCAAACCCTAATTTAAGACCTGATAGCACCTCTTCGTTTGAAATTGGAGCAGATTTAAGATTTTTTGGGGACCAATTGCGTTTTGATATTTCGTATTACAACGCACTTACCAGCGATCAGATTATTTCATTGCCTATTGGGATATCTTCGGGATTTACACAACAGGTTGTTAATGGCGGAAAAGTACGTTCTAAAGGCGTAGAAATTATTGCGGGTATTTCACCCATAATTTCAAATAATTTTACATGGAATAGCACCTTAAATTTTAGTACTAATCGGGTAACTGTAGAAGATTTACCACAAGACGAAGGTCGTTTAACCTTAGCGTATTCTCGGATTTATGACAGTCAAAACCAAACGGTATTTTTACAAGTAGAAGAAGGTGGTCGGGTAGGAGATTTGTACGGAACAGGTTATTTAAAAAACCATGATGGCGATTTTATTTTAACCAATCAAGGGCGATACATTCCTGATAATAATTTGCAAAAATTAGGGAATTATAATCCTGATTTTATGCTTGGTTTCAATAACCAATTTAATTATAAAAACTGGAATTTAAGTTTTCTTCTCGATTGGCAACAAGGCGGCATTATAGTCTCTAGAACTAGAGCTTTAGGAAATGTTGGTGGACAATTAGCGGAGACAGCGTTTAGGCCAGAGGCAGGAATTGTACCGAACGGTGTGGTAAATGTAGGCACAGTTGATAATCCAGTTTTTGAGCAAAATACACTGGCCGTTTCTGCCGAAAGTTATTACCGACAGTTTTATGATCGCAATCACGAAGAAAATAACATTTACGATGCGTCATTTTTGAAATTGAGACAATTTGCTGTCGGGTACACCTTTGATAACTTAAAGGTTTTTAATCAGAATGCGAGTTTAAATCTTTCTATAATCGGAAGAAACCTTTTTGCCATAACCGAAAATCCACATTTTGATCCAGAGCAACTATCTGTTCAAGGGCAAGGTTTTGTGGGTGGAGTAGAAGATATGTCGTACGCCACTACTCGCAGTTTTGGGTTTAAAGCGGGATTTAATTTTTAACCAAGAGGCGTTAGTTTTTAGTCGGTAGTCAGTAGAAAAAACACTAAGGTTTAATTTCCAAGGAAGTGCGGAGTATTGAGAATTTGGCACTAAAAGTTTTAATAAAATATCCATAAAACGAACAACGAAAAATGAAAAATATATACACCAGAATAATATCAATCTTATTGGTTTTCTTAGTCTTTTTGACTGTGCAATCCTGTACCAAAGATTTTGAACAAATCAATACGAATCCGAATGCTCCTGTAAGCATACAGCCTAGTTTATTATTGCGCCAAGTGATTTATGATTATGGCGAACAAATGTCTTATGAAGGTTTTACAGCCGGTAATTTATTGGGTCAATATACAACGGCCATAGATTTTAATCTTTTTGACCGCCACAATCTAAAATCGCCTCAATTAGGGGGTAATCCTTGGCCTATTTTCTATAAAAATTTAAGGGATAACGAAATCATTTTAAACTTGGCGCGTGGAAATCAAACTTTAGCAGTTTATGAAGGACCATCGTTAATTTTGAAAGCCTATATCACTGCTGCTTTAACAGATTTATTTGGCGATGTTCCTTATTCAGAGGCTTTTAAAGGTGGAGAAGGTTCTGTAACTCCTAAGTATGATAGCCAAGAGGAAATCTACACCGGTGAAGGCGGTATATTAGCCAATCTGGATAGGGGTATTGCCGCTATTGAGCAATATACTGGCACTATTAAATTGGAAGGTGATATACTTTTTGAAGGGGATTTAAAAGCCTGGGTACGGTTTGCAAATAGTTTAAAAATTAAAGCCTTGATACGCATTTCTGGTAAGATAGAGGTGTCAAATCAACTTCAAGAGATTTTTAATTCTGGTAATTTTATCCAAGAAAATTCGCAAAACGCGGTTTTTGATTTTACCGATGGCGAACCTAATAATTTTCGACTAGCGCGCTTGCGAATTGGCGATTTTAATAATTTTGTTTTGTCCGAAACCATGGAGGAAATTCTAATAGATTTAAATGACCCAAGAATAAACACTTTGTTTCGCCCTTTTGGCAATAGTACTTCAGCGAGTTATAATGGACTTTTAAACGGAATAGATGCCTCGCAAACTGCCATTTCATTGGCAGATTATTCTTTAACAGGTACTATTTTCAGAGAAAACTCAGGCAGACTTGACGCTAATTTTATGACCAGTATGGAAATTCATTTTCTATTGGCAGAAGCCGCAGAAAAAGGAATTATTACTGAGGATGCCAAAAGCTTTTATGACAAAGGGGTTACTCAGGCTTTTGCCTATTGGGGGACTGATTTACAAGCAGACTATCTAACATCTACGGCTGCATATAATGCCCCTGGAACTAACGCAATTCAACAAATTATCACTCAAAAATGGATTGCTAATATCATCAACGGCTATGAAGGCTGGATCGAATACCGAAGAACAGGATTCCCAGAATTGAAAACAATTTCCGCCAGTTTAAACGATAATTTGATTCCTGTTCGCATGCCGTATCCCGCGGAGGAAGAAGCGCTAAACGCAGTAAATTATGCCAAAGCCTCTATGGACACAAATGGGAATAGTATTAATGTGAAGGTGTGGTGGAACGCGCCCTAACCCCCAAAGGGGGAATTTAATATACCAATTTGAAAATGTATAGATGATAAATAATATTTTAACATCAGTTTTAGTAGCGCCCCCTTCGGGAGTTGGGGGGCTTCTCTGGCTTTTAATAATTGTATCCAGTTTAGTGTTGTTTTTGATTTCACCATTGGCAAAAAATACCAATCAGTTTTTTAGAGGGGAGCAAAAGTTAAAAGCGCCAAATACTTTTATGTTGATGGGGAGCTTGGTAATCTCTTGGATATTTGCCAAAAGTATTACCAATGCCGCTAATTTGGGGTTGGACTATGGTATTGTTGGAGGGGTAGCTTATGCTGCTTATTATTTGTCCTTTGCAGTAGCAGGAATCATCATTTACAAAATGCGTACCCAAGGGAAGTTTACCAGTATTCATCATTTTTTAACCTCGAAATTTGGACGAGGTGCGGTAGCTGTTTTTTCTATTTTGATTGCCATTCGTTTATTTAATGAGGTTTGGAGCAATACCATGGTTATCGGTTCCTATTTTGGCGATATTGGTTCTAGCACATATTATTGGTCTATTATAGTATTTACCGTTTTAACCTTGGCTTATGTTCTAAAAGGAGGGATGAGTAGCAGTATTTTTACCGATGTTATTCAAATGGTATTATTCTCTATTTTATTGATGGTAATTTTAGGGACTATTTTTAAGTCCGAAGCATCTTTTACGGCAAAGGAAGTGGCTTTTTCGGGAAGTTGGACCTTCGATATGGGATTAAATTTCCTTTTTGCAGCTGTTTTACAATCCTTGAGTTATCCTTTTCATGATCCTGTTTTAACAGATAGAGGTTTTCTAAGCAGTCCTAAAATCACCTTAAAAAGCTTTCTTTGGGCAAGTGTGATTGGCGCTGCGTGTATTATACTTTTCAGTATTATTGGAGTTTATGCGCAAGCTAAAGGGATGCAAGGGCAGGCAGCAGTGGAGGTAGGCAAAGCTTTTGGAGTGCTTATTCTCTTAGTCATCAATTTTATTATGATTACCTCGGCAGCATCGACACTTGACTCTACTTTTTCTTCTTTTTCAAAATTGTTGGCACTAGATTTGAAACTGGGGGATACCCTAAAATTTGGTCGTTGGTCTATGGTTTTAATTGCCGTTTTAGGAACAATACCCGTATTTTTAGATGCAGAAATTTTATCGGCAACCACAATCAGCGGTACAATGGTAATCGGATTAACCCCTATTTTTATGTTTTGGAACGATAATGCTCCTAAATTAAGTTTTCATTTAAGTATTTTTTGCGGAATTCTTTTTGGATTTTTGTTAGTTTTTAATCTTTTTCCCCACCAATTGATTTTTACGCATGGAAAATATGCAGAATTATTATGGATTAATTTTTGGGGAATTATATCCTGTATTATCCTTTATTTTATACCTGTATGGATAAAAAAATAAGACATTTAGGTACCATAAAAGGTAAAATGCTAGTTTTTGGAGGTATTTATAGCAATTTTCAAGCTTTAGAAGCTTTGGTGGCTATTGCTAATGAAAATAATATTGCAGCAAGTAATTGTATTTGTACGGGCGATATTGTTGGATATTGTGCAGCGCCTGAAGAAACGGTTCAACTTTTTAAAGCTTGGGGAGCACAAAGTATTGCAGGTAATGTGGAACTTCAATTAGTAGAAGGTGCCGAAGATTGTGGTTGCGATTTTAAAGAAGGAAGTCGCTGTGATGGGTTTTCAAAATTATGGTATCCTTATGCAAAAGGGCGTTTGTCAATAGATTCCATGATTTTTATGGGTAGTTTGCCAAACCACATCACTTTTGATTACGTAGGTAAAAAAGTAGCGGTTGTGCATGGTGCAGTAGAAAATATATCTGAATTTATTTTTGAATCGACTTTAAAAGATATCAAACTTAAAAATTTTAAAAGTTTAGAGGCTGAACTGATTTTAGCGGGACATTGTGGATTGCCTTTTTCACAAGAAATTGACGAAAAACTATGGATAAATTCAGGTGTTATCGGGATGCCAGCGAATGACGGAACGCAAAGAGTTTGGTATGCACTACTAGAAGAAGAAAATGGGCGACTAAAATATACACATCAGTATTTAGAATATGATTATCAAAAAGCTTACGACCTGATGAAAAGTAATCACTTACCTATGGAGTATGCAGAAACACTAGTGTCAGGCTTATGGGATAATATGGAAATTTTACCCGAAGTAGAACGAAGACAAGTCGGACTCCCCTATAATTTTAATAATGAAGAAAAATATAATAGAATTACATCAACCTTAAAAAATATAAAAATGGCAGATTCCTATTACGACCCAAAAGACCTTAGAAAATTCGGCAAAATAACCGAATGGAGTGAAGAGTTAGGCACAAAATTTTTTGATTACTATGGAAAAGTATTCGAAGAAGGCGCACTAAGTGCCAGAGAAAAATCTTTAATCGCTTTAGCAGTTTCGCACGTGGTTAAATGTCCGTATTGTATCGACGCTTATACCAAAGACGGACTTCAAAAAGGGATTACCAAGGAAGAAATGATGGAAGCTGTGCATGTTGGTGCTGCCATTGAAAGTGGTGCAACTTTAGTACATGGCGTTCAAATGATGAATAAATATGATAAGTTATCGATGTAATTTGGTTGACAGTTGCTGGTTGTCGGTTGATAGTACCTTGTACTTGTAACGTTAAAATCTGCAATTGATCAAACCATTTTTAAATAATAAAAAATAATAGATAAATATTGTTGTATGGAATTTAGTTGTTTGATTAAGAACAAGCAGACAACTATTAACCACCAACAAACAACTAGATAAATAATGGCTATAAAATCATTAAAAGCAAGTCAAAATGAACTTGCAATTACGAACAGGCAGTTAGAAATTTTAAATGGAGGGATTTTCGCAGATGGCGAACTTCCTTATTTTAAAGATAAAATTGCGGAGATAGGGCATTTTCCTTTACGTCCTAAGAAATTAGAAATTCTACAAATCAACGTAGGCTACATGTGCAATCAGGTTTGTGAGCACTGTCATGTTGACGCTGGTCCGGATCGTAAAGAAATAATGACACGAGATACGATGATGCAGTGTTTAGAGGTTATTAAAAACACAGGTGCGCATACCTTAGATTTAACAGGTGGAGCACCAGAAATGAATCCCGATTTTCGATGGTTTGTAGAAGAAGCAGCAAAAGCGGGAATTAAAGATTTTATTGTTCGGTCTAATTTAACCATTATTCGTGCCAATAAAAAGTACTACGATTTGCCCCAATTTTTCAAAAAACACAATGTGCATGTGATTTCTTCAATGCCACATTATACGCGTGGAAAAACCGATAAGCAGCGTGGTGACGGTGTTTTTGATAAATCGATTAGCGCTTTACAAGATTTAAATTCAATTGGTTATGGTTTGCCAGATAGCGATTTACGACTAGATTTGGTGTATAACCCGTCAGGAGCTTATTTGCCAGGAGATCAAGCGGCGATGGAGAAAGATTTTAAAAAGGCCTTGAAAGAAGATTTTGACATTCAGTTTCATAACCTTTTTGCGATTACGAATTTACCGATTGCTCGATTTTTAGATTATTTGATTGCCTCAGAAAATTATGATGATTATATGTATGCTTTGGTAGAAGCCTACAATCCTGCTGCAGTAGCGAATGTCATGTGTACCAATACCATATCCATCAGTTGGGACGGTTGGTTGTATGATTGTGATTTTAATCAAATGCTCGATTTAAAAGTAGCCAGTAAAATAAAACATATTAAAGACTATAATGAAGAGGTGCTGAACGATAGAAACATTATCATTTCACAACATTGCTATGGGTGTACCGCAGGAGCAGGAAGTAGTTGTCAAGGAGCGGTGGCTAATTAAATAACCTTGGGGCAGAACCGATGAGGTTTTATCTCGAAATTTCGTAATAAAAAAAATTAAAACTAGGCAGGGCAACAGCAAATTAACCCAAAAATGTTTAAAAGTAGTTTTGTAATTGTCATTTATCCTATAAAAATAACCGTTCATAAGTAACACAGCAGTATTGGCTCGGTTCACAACAAAAATTGTTGATAAACAGTAAGCTCATTGTATTTTTGACCTGTATTTGAGTAACAAAGTTTTTCCCAAATTACTAATGTTGTTTAAATCAAAAAAACCTAGTTTACCGGTTCCTCAAACGGAATATGAAATTAATAACAAAGAAATACCCAAATTAGCATTTAACCTAAGCTAAAGAGACTAAAAAACGCCTTCGTAAGAGAGCGTTTTTTAGTTTTGGGAATGTCCTTAAAGCTTTAATATCATCAGCTAGCATAATTTTATCTCTCGACTAAATTCCAAATTTACCGACCACTTGGTTTGTGCTTTTCTGTAAAGACCTCATTTTTAGTGGGTTTTATGCTGTATAGCGAATTTTAAGGTAGTTTCGACCCAAATTTTTTTAGTAGTTACTTGTAGCCCATAACTTTGTAAAAGACTTTAGAGTCGGTTTACCCAAAAAACCCAAATCTTATGGAAAAAAACCTAAAACGCATGGCTACCATGCATCGAATGCAAACTACTGGCTTGGCATTATTCTACAAAAACGGATTTTATAACACCAGTGTTGATGATATTTTAAAAGAACTAGGGCTATCAAAAGGAGCTTTTTACTATCATTTTAAATCCAAAGAAGACTTCTTTATTAGTATTCTGGAAAACTTAGTGGTTCGGAAAGTATATAGCATGCTTATTGAACCCATTGAAGGACATGATAATCCTTTAGATCTTATTTCGAACTGTATTGAAGAGGCCTTACAAACGGCCGAGCACAACGAAAACGATTATGGCTTTATTCTAAATAATTTCTTGAACGAATTCAATGGCAGAAACCCTCAAATTATGAAGTATTTAAACGATATTTTAAAAATTTGGGAAGTTAATTTGGTGTCCTCTCTTCAAAAAGGAAAATTCAATGGTTATGTAGATCGTCATGTGGATTGTGAAGGGGTGGCGAGTTATATTATATCTTCATTCTTAGGCGTAAGAACCTTAATGGTAGAAGGTAGCGCAACAGCTTTACGGTATCGGTATGTGCAGCAATTGCGTTTTTATTTTAAAGCGATGGCAAATAAGCAGATTGCTTAAAAAAAGTTTATGAGTTTAGTGCATATGTTTTTTTAAACATTTAAAGCTATAAGCTCTTAAATTAATCAACTAATTCCTTAATTTTAACAATAACCGAAGCTGGACTGATTGTTTCCATTACTTTATTATATTCTTCAGGAAATTTATTTCCGTAAACGGATGTTGGAATAAAGGGATATTGATTTCTATTGGCAAGAAGCGCATTGCTCATATCTTGCCCAAAAGGATAAAACCCAGCGTAAGGATGCGTAACACCCCATAAAGTTACCACAGGAATGCCATAATTCGCTGCTAAATGGGCATTACCACTATCCATGGCGAGCATGAGGTTTAGTTGAGAAATAAGACTCAATTCTTCTTGAAAGGATAATTTTCCTGCTACGTTTATGGTGTTTTTAAACTTTTTTTGCCAAAGTGCTAAAGCTTCTTTCTCTTTTGGTCCACCACCAAATAAAATTATCTGGTAGTTGTCACATTTTGCTAAGTTTTCGATTACTTGTTCCATGAACGTGATGGGATACATTTTTCCTGAAAAAGCCGCAAAAGGGGCAATGCCAATTCGTTTTCTATAATCTCTTCCTAAAAGGGATTTCGTATTTTGAGAAAGCGGTTCTTTGGTAAGTAATGTAATTTTTTTGAGATTTATTGAAAACCCCAACTTCCCAAAAACATCAGCATACCGTTGATGCGTAGTTTTTAAGGGAGTAAATTTTTTATTTTTTGTAGCTGTCAAGGCTTTCTTCTCGCTTCGGCCTTTATCCATTTGAACTACAGGAATTCCGCCTGAAGTAAAAAAGAATTTTAAGATTTTGCTTCGCAATACGTTGTGTAAATCGGCAACCGCATCAATTTTTAAAGCTTTTAATTCCTTGTAAAGTTGGTAAAGTCCAAGCACACCTTTGTGTTTTCCTTGCACATCAGCTTCGTAAATATTCGCATTAGGCAACTGAGCAAATAGAGGCTTAAAAAAAACCCGCGTCAATACGGTAATTTTTAGGTTTGGATGCTGTTGAAGTAAGCCTAAAAGTACAGGCACCGTCATGGCAACATCGCCCATGGCAGACATTCTGATAACCAATAGGTGTTTTTTTGAAGACATAGGGTAAATACGTTTATTTTTTACCTCTTAAGATAGGGTTTAATTCCTCATCATTATACATTTTCATCTGTTTATAGACTTTCATGTATTTGATGCCTTGCTCAATATCGCTCAATAATTGGTTGATAGCAGTGGACAAATCTTTTTGCTGTTCTAAAAGAATAGTCAGTTTAGCTTGGCATTTTTTTAGGTGTTCATCAGCCGCATCGGTTCGTGATGCTTCTTCTTTCATGTGATAAACTTTCAAAGCTAAAATAGACAAACGGTCTATCGCCCATGCAGGACTTTCCGTATTTATTGTAGCATCTTTTTTAAGAGATACCGATTGGTATTTATTTAAAAAGTAACTATCGATATATTCTACCAAATCTGTTCTGTCTTGGTTGCTAGCATCAATTTTACGCTTCAAAACCAAGGCGTCTATAGGGTTTATGTTCGGGTCACGAATAATATCTTCATAATGCCATTGCACGGTATCAATCCAATTCTTACGGTATAACAAATGGGCAATATCGTCCTTAGGATACGGATTTTCAAATGATTGATAGACATCATCTTTTACATGATAGTTGGCTATACTTTTTTCAAAAATGGCAAATGCGAATTCACTAAACATAATTTTAAGCTTTAACACAAAGATAGCGGTAATTCAATTAACCAAATCTTGTAAACAGCACTAAAAACGGAATTATTATAGTTAAAATAAGAACAGCTTCTTTCAGTTTTGATCTTTTTATGTTTTCAATATAAATCGTTAAAAAAACCGATGTTGGGAAAAACGTCAATAAAATAGGTGTTACTTCATTGAAAGACTCTAATAAGGTTATAATTAAACCAATGAAAAAGAAAATAGCAATGAGTCGCATCGTATTAATTCGTCCTTGTCCTGATTTAGAAAGTTTAAGAAATGTCACAATAAAAAGGCATAGTGCTCCGAAAATATATAAAAGTAGTTTCAAGCTATTTTTCCATTCTAAAATAAAATCATTGGTAATATTGATACTAAATACATAATGATTTAAAATAAAATCTTGCTTGTTTAAAAGTGTTAAAGCGCCTAATGAAATAAAGGCTGTTGTAAAAAAACCAATAAAAGGTACCAACCAATTTCTGATATTTTTTGGTTGGTATAAGTAAATGGTAATGAACACTAAAAGCATGTATAAAAGTGCCCAATCGTAAAAAAGACTAGAAACTACGACCCATATACTGGCATCAAAAATTTTAAGTTTTATTTTTTTTAAGGACTTTATACTCAGCAGTTTTCTGATGGCAAGGAGTAAAAAAAAAGTACAAAGAATACCATTATTGTCTAATAACACTTCAGGAAATAAGACAATAAGCAGGGTAAAAAATAAAATGGCATAGGAGTTAGTTTCTGTTATTTTGTTGCGTTTGACCACAAAATTTATGAGAAATATAAGGAACAGTAGCGCAGCTAGAGAAAAGATTTGCTTAAATGATTTATCTTGTTGATAGGGGATGGAGAATAACAAGAATACCACTACACCGTAAAACACAAACAAGAATGTAAGTAAAATAACGTAGTTAAATGGTTTTGTTTTTCCAAAAATGCTTGAAATCATCTTAGGTTTTATTATTTTTGCAAGGTAAATATAATTAAGATGGAATCATTTTTTAGAGCGATTGAAGATTTATTTGTAAATATCCTATTTGCACCGTTTGATTTATTGCGAATGATGGATAGTTGGTGGGGTGCAAATGCCTTAAACTGGGTTTTTATGACTATTGGGTCAATAGCCTTTGTTTATTGGATGTTACAACTAAAAAATTATAATAACGAAACAGAGAAAGCATCAAGAGTTAGCGCACATTCTTACATAGGGAGTGATGCTAAAAACGGATAATTTTCGGCTGTAGATTATAAATGCAATCAGTAACCGGTATATAATTGGTAACTGATTGCTTTTTATTTTTTGATTGCAAGTTCGTAATAGCATAGAAAATTCTAGCTGAGTGGAGTCAAATTTAGGTAGCTAAGCGTAGCCGAAGCTAAAGGTCAAAACCCAAATCTTTTCTATAATACATCTGGTCAAAATTTAGTTTTGCTATATTTTGATAGGATTTTTCAAGCGCTTCTTTATAATCTGCGCCAAAAGCCGTTACGGCAAGAACTCTTCCGCCTGCGGTAACAATTTTACCTTCTTTTATGGTCGTTCCGGCATGAAAAACTAGGGCATCGGTTACCTCTGAAAAACCAGTAATTTCTTTGCCTTTTTCATACGCTTCAGGATAACCACCAGAGACAGCCATTACCGTTGTGGCAGTGCGCTCATCCAGTTCCAAATTTACTTTATCCAAAGTCTGATTGGCAACAGCTTGAAAAATTACTAATAAATCATTTTTAATTCTAGGAATCACCACTTCGGTCTCTGGATCGCCTAAGCGAACATTGTATTCTATTACTTTGGGTTGGTTATCCACTTTTATCAATCCTATAAAAATAAATCCTTTGTAGGGTAAATTATCTTTTTTAAGTCCTTCTACGGTAGGTTTAACTATCTGCTCGTGTATTTTCCCCATGAACTCCTCATCTGCAAAGGGAACAGGGGAAATAGCACCCATTCCGCCTGTATTGAGTCCAGTGTCGCCTTCACCAATGCGTTTGTAGTCTTTTGCGGTCGGGAGCACTTTATAATTTTTCCCATCAGTTAACACAAAAACACTTAATTCTACACCGTCTAAAAACTCTTCGATAACTACCGTGGTACTGGCAGCACCAAATTTAGCATCCACCAACATACTTTTTAATTCGTTTTTAGCTTCTTGTAGATCTTTTAGGATGACAACACCTTTACCGGCAGCTAAACCGTCGGCTTTTAAAACGTAGGGAGGATTTAAGCTTTCTAGAAATTGATAGCCTTTTTCTAAGCTTTCCGCTGTAAAACTTTTGTAAGCTGCTGTTGGGATGTTATGACGCATCATAAACTCTTTGGCAAAATCTTTACTTCCTTCAAGAGTAGCCGCAGCTTTTTGTGGGCCGATTACGGGAATCGTCTTTAAATCAACATCGTTTAAAAAGAAATCGTGAATGCCATTGACCAAAGGATCTTCTGGGCCAACGATCACCATATTTATTTTATGACTAATTACGGCCTTCTTGATGGCTTCAAAATCGTTTACGCCAATTTCTAAATTTGTGGCAAGGGCAGCAGTTCCAGCGTTTCCAGGAGCAACAAATAATTGAGATAATTTTTTACTTTGCTTTAATTTCCAAGCAAGGGTATGTTCACGACCGCCGGCACCAAGAATAAGAATGTTCATACGAAAAGAAGATTTTCGCAAAAATACCTATTGAAGTTGAATAATGCCAGATATTATTCATCATAATTGGCCTGCCACAACATCAAGACCGCGCTGCTTTTGGAACCAGAAGACAAAACTTTATCTTTTGGGCTATCAATGGTTTAGGCGTTAGTACCTTATTTGACAAGTGCACACCAAACTGAAAATCTGAGGGGATTTACTGGGGTAGTTAAGGATAGCAATAATTTATGGCTATTATTGTGTGTAGTTTTTTATTCTGCTATTCTTTGCTTCAAATCCATTCTCTCGTGTACTATTCTCGTTATTTCAACATAGCTGTCGCTTAAAGCTCTGTAAAATATAATATGCCGATTTACATTCAGTCCGAGTAGTTGCTCTGATATTCCTTTGTAGCTTTTCCCCAAATCTGGATTTTTAGCAATTTGATAACAGTTAGAAATTAATTCTTCGTAATATTTGTCAGCTTGATTTTCCGACCAAACCTCAAAAGTATAATCCCAGATCTTTGATAAATCCTCAACAGCTTTGTTGGTTAATTTATACTCAGCCATTAGAGTGCTTTTTCGATTTGAGTGATTCCAGATGCGTTTTTGGATCAAAGTCTTGAGCTATTCCGCTGTCAATTCCTTCTTGAATTGCATTTTTTAAAGCAATTACTTTACTTTCTTCCTCTTCTAAAAGTCTTAATCCAGCACGTATCACTTCACTGACATTTTTGAATCTTCCTTTACTTATACTGTTTTGGACGAATTGGTCAAAATAATTTCCGAGTGATATTGATGTATTTTTGTTCATTTCAGTACTACTTTAGTTTAAATATACCAAAAATTGGTATAATGACCAAATTTCTCAAATGGCATACAACGTTCCGTGTATGATGTCATAGCTATTCCGTAGGAAAGCTATGCAATATACCCCATGTTGTGCTTTCGTTTTTTTAATTATTAGTTTTCATTTTTAGTGTGATCTCCCCAATATTGTATGCATATATCGAAGCGGGAAGAAAAGTAAATCTCAAACCTTGTATTTCTTTCATTCCTATTTGATCAATTGACGTGACAACGGCAGACTTAAGGTTATTTGCTTCACAAAATTTAATTAAACTTTTCAATTCTTGGGGCTTTGCAAAATATCGGTTACTCCATTTAATTTCTACTCCCCAAATGGGTTTATAATTTTTATCATCTACCAAAACAAGATCTACTTCCCCTTCATTTCTGCCGTCTTTCCATCTAGCATATGTTAAATCTAGCTGCTCTTTATGCATCCATTGTGAAAGAATTGCTGTTTCAACCATATTTCCCATTTCTTGGTCTGTTTCGCTTATCGGTGAAAATAAGGCAGTGCGCAGTGATGGGTTGGTAAGATATACTTTGAAGCTTGTTATTCTTTTTAATCTTTTAGCATTGACACCAACCTTATTTAGAACCTTAATTAAGAATGCTGCTTCTAAATATTCTAGATATTTTTTTAATGTATCCTTTTGAATGCCACTTTCCCTAGACATTGTCTCATAGGAGAATTCATTACCAGTATTATAAGCTAAGTATGTGAAAAATCTGTTTAACTCCTGAACATCTTTGATTCCATACAAGCTTGGCAGATCTCTAAGCAGAACTTTGTCAACAATGTCGTTTTTCACATATCTACCCATATCACCTTGTATTTTTTCAGATAACACAACCTCTGGATATCCTCCAAAATTTAAATAATGGACAAATTCTTTATTTAATGCTTTGGGGTCATGGGCTAAGCAATACTTTGTTTCCTTGTCTCCATATTGAATATCACCTTCAAATATTAAGTGGTCTAATTTTTTCAAATGGATATATTCCTGAAATGTTAATGGAGGTAACAAGAAATTAGTGAATCTACCTGCTCCACTTTCCGTACTGTGCCATTTCAAAGCTGCAGCTGCTGAGCCAGAAACGATGAATTTAGTTTCAGGATAGGAGTCAACCAATACTTTTAAATGTCTTTCCCAATCTTTCAAGTATTGTATTTCATCAAAAAAGACATAACAACCATTAAGGCTTTCAAGGCTTAAAGAATCTTTGCATAAAGTTAAAACATCCTCCAAGCTTAAATTGACATAAATTGGGTTGTCAATCCCGATAAAGAATAGTTTGTGAGGATTTGTTCCTTCTTTCAGTAAATTTTCAATGCAGTGAAATAACATTACAGTTTTACCAACCCTTCTAGGCCCCATTAGAACTAAAGCTCTTTTGATGCTCCTTTCAAGGACGAATGGATAAAAGAGATCAAAATATAATCTCTTGGACATTGAGCTATATGTGTTCGGTATCTCCTTGGTAATCCACCATGGGTTTTCATAACGAAGACGTTCAATAATCTTTTCTGTCGGAATAAGGTTTAGCATTGCCATATTTTTATACTAATACGACAAATATAATAAAATAAATAGATTCAAAACCATCTATTTTAACAATTAATGTGATTTTAGGATGGTTATATGGCTAATAGGTAGTTATTTCGACAATCGATCGGGTTGGCATAATGAAGCACAAGGGTTAGTATATGAAAAGCAGGCGATTTCGAAGCGTAAAACTTTCGATTAAGCATAAACTTTGATACGAGCCAAAAGCTTTGATTTCATTACTGTCTAACCTATTTTTAGATACATTATTGGCTTTAGTTTTTTGCAAATTTAATTAATGGATCAACGTTTCCGTTGTCAGCTTTTTTTAAGGCATCAATATACTCTTTTCTTGTTTCGTTGGCTTTAATCATATTTGATTGATGCCACGAGAATATTTCCTCTCCAAATATTGATTCTATAATTATATCCGCCATCATTCTTGAATGCCTTCCATTTCCATTTGGGAAACAATGAATAGATACTATCCGATGTTTAAATCTAATAGCAATTTCTGCAGGTGAATGGGTTTTATTTTCAATCCAATACTTTGTGTCATCAAGTAAATTCTTTAATTCAATTCCAATTTGTGTCCACGGAATCCCGATGTTTTTTTCAGTTTTTCTGAATTCACCTGCCCATTTCCATACTTCATCATACATTCTTTTGTGCAAGTTCTTAATAAACTTTTCGGTCAGAATATTTTCAGGATTTAATTTTGTACGAATGGTCCATTCGACTGCCTTCTCAATGTTTAATTGCTCAAATTCATCTAATTCTCCTTGAGTAGTAATTGACTTTATTTTAAGACCATCCTTTTCTTCTTCATCTAATGGTGTTTGTCCATCTTTACAATCGAATTCTAATCCCATAATGACTTTCTCATCTCTCGTTTTATTTCGGCAGAAAGCTCCTTTATGCTTTTGAATATCTTTTCATCTCCTATTCCTTGGTCCTCTAATTTCATATTTTGATTGGTGCGCAATACTATCTTTTGGGCCAGCTTTTCTGCTTTAATTTGTATTAAATCGTTAATGGTCTCATTATTTGGTACCAGAGCATATACTAATTTTAAGTCCAATGCCTTGGCTACTTCTTTTAAGGAATTGAGT
>JBGSQM010000125.1:0-7344 GCA_041738035.1 Cellulophaga sp. | reverse complement strand
GATAGTTATTTCTGCATAATTTATAAAATTGGTACTTCCTGCTTTTCTTAAAGTTGCTCTTGCCTTTTTTGGATTAAAAAGCATTAGAAAGCCAACAAAGATAAAAAACAGTCCGAATAGAATTATTGTGTATTTTGCAAGCAGTGTCATTATTTTTTATTTCAAATTTAAGGGAAGTTTATATAAAAAACACCACAATTTCTTGTGGCGTCTTTCCAATTGAATTAATAATTAACTTAACTAATTTTTATTTCGGTAAATTATTCAAAATATCTTCTACAGATGCTCGTATTTTATAATCTGGATTGAATTGTTTGTACACAATTTTACCGGATTTGTCTATGACAAAAGTGGCAGGAACAGGAAGTTCAGCTTGTTTGTTGGCATTGGTTTCTTTGATAGAAGCATTTAATTTGTCTTGTATCATTGCTTGATACTCTTCGGTTACTTTAAAGTCAACGCCAAAAGCTTTCATTATACTTCCATCTGCATCAGATATGATAGTAAAATTGGCTCCTGTTTGTTCTTTAGTTTTAGCTACATTCTCATAACTTTCAGAAGATATTGCAATTAATTTTGCCCCTGTAGCTTCAATTTCTTTGGCTTTTTCTGCAAATTCAGTTAGGTGTTTATTGCAAACAGGACACCAATAGCCACGATAAAAAATTACCACAACAGGTTGCTTACCATAATAAGATGCCAAGGTTTCTTTTTTGTTTTCAGCAGTAGTTAAAGTAAGTTCTGGTGCATAATCGCCAACATTTAATCCTTTTGGAATTGCAGTTTGCTCGATACCTAAACTGGCATAATCAATTGCTGGGTCTGCTGTTTGTGTTTCTGTAACCACTGTTTCGGGTTGTGTTTCTTCTTTAACTTCTTTTTTACATGAAATTAATGCTGTCGCAATAAACATTGTAAACAATAAATTTTTCATAAAATTTAATTTTTAATGATTACGAATTTAAAGATTTAGAATTATGATTGTTGTTTGTTTAACAGTAGTTTAAGTTAATTACAACAATCTTTCTTTTCTTGAATGGAAGGACATGTGACGCTACCATAACTACAATATACACAGCAATCGCCTTCTAATGGACGTAAAACCTTTTTGCAATTTTCGCATTCGTAGAAAAATTGACAAGCATCTGTAGGCATTGTTTCTTCTTTTTTATGTCCGCATTCAGGACAAGTTATCGTTGAGATTAGCTGTGTTTGCATCTTGTTTATTTTTTATTAATTATTGAATATCCAGTTTGGTTTATTGCTTTTTCTATATCCTCTTTAGTAGTTTTTGTATAATCAAACTCCACTTCTGCGTTCGCCTTTTCATAGGAAGCATTGATATTTACAATTCCTTGTAAATCATTAACTGCGTGTTTAACGTGTTCTTCACAAGAGGCACAAGTCATTCCTTTTACATCAAAATTTACCTTTTGAATATTGGATTGATTGACTACAACCACTTCTTTTTTATTATCTGGATAAAAGATGTGTGCATAATAAGGGAAAGCAATTGAAACCATTGCAAACAAAGTAATGCCAATTAAAAATCCTTTGGTTTGAAACCATTTCGGTTTTACATCAACGTCACAACCACAATCATCGGCATTTTTTGGTTTCAAATAATTATACCAAGCATAGCCAATTGCGACAATCGCCAACCCAATTAAATAAGGTCTAAAAGGTTCCATCCAAGATAGAGCAGATGCACTTCCTCCTACGCCGGCAATTAACGCAATAACTGGTGGTATGCAACAAGAAGATGCTGCTACAGCAGCAAACAAACCTGTGTATGCTGCATTTTTTGATGTTTTTTCTGTTTTCATCTTTCTAATTATTATGCTTATTATGCTGTTTTTCTAATTAATTCTATAGATTTAAATATGCTATTAAATATCTCTGTTTCATCTCTATTTAATGAATAGTAAAGCGTTTGACCATCTCGTCTTGAATTGATTATTCCTGCATCTTTGATTTTACGTATATGTTGTGAGATTGCAGGCACACTCATTTTTAGAATATCTGCTAAATCACAAGGACATAGTTCCTTTTCTATATTCAATAAGTAAAGAATTTTCAATCTTACATCGCTTCCGGCTATTGACAAAAGTTTTGTCATTTTTTGAAAACTACCTTCCATGTTATCCAATGTCTCCATACAGGTTTGTAACTGCTTATGGTTGGCTTCTGCTCTTGTACATGCTATTTCTAATTTCATAAGTCTATATTATTTTTAATAAAGTTATTTGGGTTGTCGCACAAACATATAACTACTTACGTATTTAAGCAAATTCTTAAATACATTAACCAATAAATAACTTTAGCTTTAGTTGTTTTTGTGTTATTACCAATTCAACTGAACTACATTATCTTGTTTCATACTTGAACAAGTACATTTTATTTATTAAAAAAATACTCAATAATGCAATTGGCAAAGCCAATAACAACCAACCACTTACACCACAAATTAACTCTAACAGTAGATTCTTGACGGTTTGAAAAAATGAGATTTCAAAAGATGCTTTAATATCTGCAACTGTTAATAAAGTGTGTTTGGTATTAAAAATAGTCTCTCCGACACGTATAAACGGAATAAAAAATAGAAACTGTAAAGGAGTTGCTATATAACTGATAACAACCATAATTGGCAAATTAAGTTTGAATTTAATAGCTAAAAAAGCTAAAAGAATTGTAGTAACTCCAAAAACAGGAAGAATCGTGAACAATAAACTAACAATAATGGCTTTAATTATTTCTTTTATACCTAACCCTTGTTGAAAAGGCTGTTTGATTTTTTGAAATAAGGACTGAAAAGTGAGTCGCATTTTTTGGATTGTAAGTTACTTACATAAATAGACTTGCTTACGCTTCAATCCTGACAAACACCTTTTGATATTCAGTCTTTTTTATAAAGTGGATGCTTCGAAATTACTTCAGTAATGGTTGAAGGATTCATATATCGTTCGCTTTTTCCATCTTCTGATAGATTGACTGCGCCCAACCAATTTACTCTTTTGAGATTGACTCGTACATTAGTACTCCATTCTAAAAGTTGATACCCTAATCCGTGGTTGATACTGGATAAATCAGTATTAAATTCCATTTTGTCCACAGCCTTAGGACAAAACAATTGATTTTTTGCTGTGACTAACATTTTACCAAAACCTTTGTTTAAATAATCTGATATATGAGCCAATTCGTGGGATAGAACTCCAATTTGAGCATTGTATGGTAGATTTTCAATGATGATGGTATTAAGATAATCCGTGCTGTTTTTGCTAATCGTAATGACGTAGGTTCTCTTTTTAGCCTGACGAAACATACTTAAAAAGGTTGGCCTTGTCGCTAATGGTGTCTTTCGGTTTTTTTCTCTAAAAATTATATTAACATCTTTAAGTTCAGGGAAATATGACAATGTTATTAGCATTTGCTTTTCATATTCTGCAATGAAGGTTTTGTTTTGTCCATACGTAGATTTTAGCATTGCTAATTCCAGATTTGAAAAACTGTTTTCATTAAATGTTTCTATAATTTCTTGAGCTTTTAATTCATTGGAAAATAGAAATAAATAAAGAATAGAACATAATATTTTATATAAAAAAGACATCCTAATGAAATCTATCTATTTGTTTTTGCAACTACCGGATTATACATGCCAATAATGGTATTCACAATATCTTGTGCCACGTCTTGTTTGCTTTTTAAAGGGAATTCGATAACTGATAAATCGCTTTTAATTATTGTGATTTTGTTAGTATCAAAACCGAATCCTTCATTTTTATTAGGTGAATTAGCTATAATACAATCAAAGTTTTTCTTTTTTAATTTAGTAGCTGCATTCTCCAAAACATTATCGGTTTCTAATGCAAACCCTATGGATTTTTGATACTTGCTTTTAATTTTTCCAAATTCATAAGCAATGTCAGCATTCTTAATAAACTCCATTGAAATTTCATTCTCTATTTTCTTTATTTTACAATTGCTAGTAACTTTTGGAGTATAATCGGAAACAGCTGCACAGAAAATGGCGATATCTATACTGCAAAAAAGTTGCTCACAAGCATGGTACATTTGTTTTCCTGTTTTTACATTAATGATTTTTTCTTTAGGAAAATTTGATTGAATAGTAACGGGTCCGCTTACTAAATAAATATTGGCATTTAAATCTTGTAAAGCTTCAGCAATGGCGTAACCCATTTTTCCGGTAGATTCATTTGTAAGAAAACGAACGGGGTCCAGATATTCTCTAGTTGGACCTGCGGTTATTAGTATATTTTTATTTTGAAGTTTATTTTGCATTTTTAATATTATAGTTAGATGTTAATTACTGTCCGTAAATTTCACATTCTGGTTGAAATGCAAACCATGCAAAAGCAAAATGATTTCCACTACGAATTGTTTCTAAATGTTTTCCCTTATGGGCTCCTGCAATACACTTACCTGCAATGGTCCATTCTGAATTAGTCTCAACATCAAAAAATCTATGTTCTTTTGATACAAATGTTAACGTTTTATCTCCAACTTTCGGCGAAAACACGGTCACAGCTCCAACTGCTTTTGATTTACCAATCTCTTTTGCATCCAAAACTGATACGGTTTTTGTTTCGTAAAAAATAACTATAGAGTTGTTGGTTATCTTATCGTTAATAACCGTTTCTTTTTGAATCGTCGTTAAAGGATAAATTCTCGTAATACCATCAAATGAAACATCTACTATACGTTCCATAGCTGGTAATCGTTCATCTACTGTTTCCTTGAACAGAAAGGGTGTTTTATTGTTTATGTCATCATAATTCAGGTACGGATTTTCACCGTAATTTACTTCTCCTAAACCGTTATTGGTTGATAACACTTCTCCATTAGGGTAGTTTTTTATAAAATCACTTAATGAAATAAGTAAGGAAGGAATAAATTCTAAAGATGCTCCATTTAAATCTCCTACAAGTGCTTCTCCTGTAAATTGTTGCCACCAGGTTTCGGTTTGTCTATCCCACATCACCATATCGCTTTTTCTCAACATCCCTGAAACACCAAAGTCCAGTAAATAGGTTTCGCCATTAAATTTTAAATTTCTATTGAAAACAATGGCAGCGTTACATAGCGGACAAAAAGTAGCAATAATTGGGACACCACCTATGTTATCATTTACAATTTCATGATAAATCAGCACACTTAACGGATATGCCTTTGCCTCGTTATTAATTTCAACAGCGATAACAGGTTCGTGTTCAAAATACGTTTTTTTTGCCTCTTCAATTGATATGAAACTTGGTGAATTAATCGGTGGTATTTGGTCTGGTTTTAATAGCGTCAAAAACTCATCAAGTGGTACACTGTTTTTGGATAAATCGGTTTTCCAATTGGTTTCAATTTGTCTTGGATTTTGCTGTGCATTCAAATTTTGAACTTGAAAACCAATTACCAATAAAATTAGATAGAGATGTTTTTTTTTCATTTTTGTTATTTATTAGTCTGTTATGAAATTGTTAAGTTGGGTCTCCCAACTATACTCATTGAATGAAAGTTTATAATTCTTTAAATCTTGATTTAAAACTTGTTTCAACACATTTTTAATTCCTGATGTTCCACCAAAATCACCACAATACCAGTATAACAATTTAGATGTGGAAACGGTCTTTTGATTCTCATCAAAAGTAGTTTCAGAAACAATAAAAGCTACCATTGCATTATTTAATTCTTCATCAAGATTTTCATGCGTATAAAAAGCTATTGGTGGGCAGCTTTTAGCACCGCAATTTAGAGCAAAATGAATGCGATAATCTATTGTTTTCACTGCTAACTTTTTAATTAACGGCGACACAAAAAGATTAGGCAAATATCCAAAACTCCATTTCCATCTAAACTTTCTCAAAATGCCATGTTCTATATCATCTAAACTAAATGTATTCTGGGCAACCTCAATCGATTTCTCTGTAAAAATTGTGTTCTGTTTCGCTTTTTCTGAATTAGACAACATTTGAAAATACGCATTGTAAATATTAATCCAAAATGCTTTTTTGGCTGTATCATTATTTAATTGACGCTGTAATTCTTTTAAAGGAAAGGCTCTCAATTGGTGTTCTTCAGATTTTGTATCCTTCATTAATTTTACATGAAGCAATAATGCGCTTGAAAGCTCCAATAAAGGATTTCGGGTTTTCAGAATCATATCAATAGTTAATATTTGGGATGTGACAAAAGCTAACAGGGTTTCTAGATTTAGCGAATTCAAAACCATCTTTCCACCATTGTGTCATTTGTTCGGCATCAAAAATTAAAGGATTATCTGTTAACCGATAAGGCGTATAATAAAAATTAATATTCACTTTTCTGTTTAATCCAATGAGCTTCCCAATAATAATATCCTTCGCGCTATTTTGATGATTCATAAATTTAAAAGTTCTGAATAACAATGAAAACGGGTTAGTAATTTTAGGATATTCAATATCGTTATTTTCATTTTCTAAAATAATCACATCAATATCGCAGGCTCCATTCTCAATAGCACATAAAATTGGGACATAACTACCAAAACCACCATCTGCATACTGATAATTATTTTTATCCAGAATACTCATGAAAGGCGCAAAATTACAGGACGCCCAAGCCCAATCGCAATAATCTCCATAGGCACTATCATCTGAATTATAATATTCAAGCGTATCTAACGTAAGATTTGAAACCGCGAAAAAAACTTTTTTGTTATGCTCTTTTATAGCATTAAAATCTTCACGTGATATGCTGTTTCTAATTAGCTGTCTTAAGTTATCGCTTTCACCGAATGTTGGACATCCTTTTATAAATGTTCTAATGGTATTAAAGTGATCTATAGAGGTTTTATAGCCTGTTTTTGTTTTTTTTATCTTGAAGGGATTAATGCTAAAAATATCATTTTGAGAAACAGAAGTATATACTTTTTTGATTTTGTCTATTTTTCCAATGGCCAAATGAGACAATAGTAAACTACCAGTAGAACAACCTACGTACAAATCGTATTGATGACAACACTCATCGATAAGATATTCTGCCACACCACCTGCAAAAGCGCCTTTACTGCCACCACCAGAAATTACAAGTGCTCTCATTAGTTTGTTTGTTATGTAAAATAACAGACGTATGAAAACGGTAATACTGACATTTCTAACTACAAGTACCTATCTGCCCAAGTCGCTATAATGTTGCCTACATATTCAGAATCTTTTCTGTTAGAAGCGAAAAATAATCGGGTCGGTTTTTCAAATAGTTAATTTACTTCTTTTTCTGCAGGATCACCGAGTTAAAATATTTATAGATTAGTATCTACTTTTAATTGAGATTAATTCTGACTAACGTTTTTATAATATG
>JBGSQM010000124.1:0-6864 GCA_041738035.1 Cellulophaga sp. | reverse complement strand
GACAGAATAAAACGTATGACGGCTATTTTGATGAAGTGATTTTTAAATAAAAACCTGCAAGCTTTTTTAAGGACTTGCAAGTTTTCAGAAAAATAATACTAATTCAAATAATTCAATTCCAACCACCGCCTAGAGTGCGGTACATGTTCACCATGGCATTCAGTTGTTTCTTTTTGGTTTCTACCAGTTCAAATCTGGACTCCAAGGCATCACGCTGTGTTAGTAAAACCTCCATATAATCTGCTCTTGCAGATTTAAAAAGTAGGTTTGATATTTCGATAGACTGAATTAAAGCATCTACTTCTTGCGATTTTAAATCGTAACTTTTACCTAAATTATCAATATTTGAAAGCTGGTTAGCAACTTCAATATAGGCATTTAAAATCGTTCTTTCATAGTTATACACCGCCTGAATTTGTTTGGCATTTGCGCTGTAATAAGAGGCTTTTATGGCATTTCTATTGATAAGCGGCGCCGTTAAATCTCCTACCAAACTGTACAACATAGACTCTGGTGTTTTGGTTAAATAAGTCGGATTAAACGCCTGTAAACCAATGCCCGCAGAAATGCCTAAAGAAGGATAAAAACGTGCTTTCGCCACCTTCACGTCTAATTTTGATGCTGTAAGTTCTAGTTCTGATTGTCGAATATCAGGTCTATTTTGTAACAATTGCGAAGGAATACCAGCATAAACAGTTTCTGGTATTAAATCGGTAAAAGCGTCTGCATTTCTTTGAATAGGTTGCGGTAATCTTCCTGCTAAAAAGTTCAACTTATTTTCGGTTTCTAAAATGGCTTGTTGCACATCAAACTGCATGCTTTTGGTAGCAAAAACTTCCGCTTCAAACCTTTTAACAGCAAGTTCAGTAACGTTTGCCGCTACTTTTTGCAATCTTACAATTTGTAAAGCATTATTTTGAATTTCGATATTCTGTTCTACAATTTTTAATTGATTATCCAAAGCTAACAATTCATAATAGGTATTAGCAATTTCAGCAATAAGATTTGTTACCATAAAGTTTTTACCTTCAACACTAGAGAGGTATCTGGAAACTGCCGCTTTTTTAGCGTTCCTTAATTTATGCCAAACGTCAATTTCCCAAGTGGCTTGTAAACTCAATAAATAGTCGCCTAAAGGTTCTGGAAATTCTTTATTATCGTCAATTTCAGTATTGGCATCATTAGCACCTTGACTTGTAAAGCGGCCTACTTTTTCGACACCCGCACCACCTCGGAAATTCACAAAAGGTAAATATTCACCTTTTTTCTCTCGGACTTCATTTTGTGCAATTACTATTTCCTGAAATACAATATTCAGTTCTTGATTATTTATCAAGGCTTCATCAATGATGGTATTCAAATATGGATCCGTAAAATAATTTTTCCATAAAACCAATCCGGTATTCGTAGTATCTTGTGAACTATTGTAATTATCTGGCAAGGCTGTATTCTCTGTTTTGGTGGTTAAACTAGGGGTTTTGCATGCCGCTAAGAATAGCAGCACACTCACAACACCTAAGTTTAAAATTCTATTTTTAAACATCTTTTATAATTTTCTTATTTTTTATCTGTTTTGTTTAACATCTTTTTTAGCCTTCTGTTGGCAATGCGCAGTCGCAATAACAACCGGTTTGACTCGTTACCTTTTCGGATATAATTTTCAGATAAAGGTTCTGTGTATTGTCCTTTTATCAATTGACGACCTGCCGCTAAATTGGCAAAAACGAAATAGAGTCCGGGAATAACGACAACTCCAAAAATAGTTCCGATAAGCATGCCTCCTAATGATGATCCACCGATGGTTCTATTCCCAATAGCACCCGCACCTGTGGCAAAAACTAAAGGAAGTAAGCCTGCTATGAAGGCAAAAGAAGTCATTAAAATAGGTCTAAAACGCACTTTAGCCCCTTCAATCGCTGCGTCATAAATAGATAGGCCTTGCCGGTTTTTCATGACCGCAAATTCCACAATCAATACCGCATTTTTACCTAAGAGCCCCACAAGCATAATTAACCCTACTTGTCCGTAAATATCATTAGATAAACCCATCATTTTTAAAAGCATAAAAGATCCGAAAATACCCACAGGCAAGGACAAGATAACGGCTAAAGGCAATAAGAAACTTTCATACTGTGCAGCTAAAACCACATATACAAAAACCAAAACCACTAAAAAGACATATAAAGCTTCGTTACCACGTGATGCTTCATCATACGAAAGTCCTTCCCAAGCAATATCATATCCTTTAGGCAAAACCTCTGCGGCTACTTCTTTAATCGTTGAAATTGCATCACCACTTGTAAATCCAGAAGCAGGTAAACCACGAATGGCAGCAGAATTGTACAAGTTATAGCGCGTAATTTCGTTCGGGCCTTGTGTTTTTGTCATTTTCATGAACGAAGAGTAAGGCACCATTTCACCACTTTCATTTTTTACAAAAAGGTTCATCACATCTGATGGATATCTTCTGTATTCAGGAGCGGCTTGGGCATAAACTTTAAAAAAACGACCAAAGCGAATAAAACCTTGTTCGTAAGTACTCCCAATTAAAATATTTAGGTTTTCCATGGCAGCACCAATCGAAACCCCCTTTTGCATGGCCAATTCATTGTCGATTTCCAATTCGTACTGCGGATAATTAGCAGCGAAAAAGGTAAACACACCCGTAAGTTCTTCCCTTTTTTTCAGGGCATCCATGAAGTCATTATTTATCTTTTCGAATTCGTGGTAATCGGTGTTATTCGTTTTGTCTAGCAAACGAAGTGAAAAACCACCTGAAGATCCAAAACCAGGTACAGCAGGAGGCTCAAAATATTCGATAACCGCTCCTAAATTTTGGGTTTCTTCTTCTAACTCTTCCATAATTTCGTGAACGGAATGCCCACGATCGCCCCATGGTTTTAGGTTGATAAGACAAGTACCAGCGTTTGAACCTCGACCTTCGGTCATAATTTCATAGCCTGCTAAGGCAGAAACTGATTCAACACCTTCAATCTCTTCGCAAATTTTCTGCAATTCTTGGGCTACTTTATTCGTTCTTTCTAAAGTTGCACCCGGTGGGGTTTGAATAATGGCATAAATAGTTCCTTGATCTTCTCCAGGAATAAATCCAGACGGAAGTATCGTATTTATTCCGAAAATTCCAGCGCAAAATGCAATTAGAATTCCGAAAGTTACTACCCTCCTATTCACTATCAATTTAAGCAAACCAACATACTTACCTGTCAATTTTTCAAAAGCCCTGTTGAAACCATCCATAAAACGATTGAAAAGATTTTTCTTTTTTGCTTTACCGTGATTATTTTTTAGAATGATAGCACAAAGCACAGGAGTTAAAGTAAGTGCTACGACCCCAGAAATGATAATCGAAGCCGACATGGTAATCGAAAATTGTCTATAGAATACACCTACGGGACCCGACATAAAAGCAATCGGAATAAATACCGCGACCATTACCAAGGTAATTGCAATAATGGCTCCGCTGATTTCGCCCATTACTTCTTGTACTGCTTTATAGGGCGTTAAGTGTGCTTCTTCCATCTTGGAATGCACCGCTTCAACGACGACTATCGCATTATCCACCACAATACCAATCGCTAATACTAAAGCAAAAAGTGTGATTAGGTTTATGGAAAGTCCGAATAACTGCAACACAAAAAAGGTACCTATCAACGAAACAGGAATTGCGAGCAATGGCACTAAAGTTGAGCGCCAAGCGCCTAAGAAAAGAAACACCACAATGGCTACCAAAATAAAAGCATCACGAAGGGTATGCAAAACTTGTTCTATAGAAGCATCTAAAAATTGCGATACGTCATAGCTAATTTTATAGTCCATTTCTGGAGGAAAATCAGCCTTCATAATTTCAAGTTGATCTTTTACATCTTTTATTACATCGCTGGCATTACTACCAAACGATTGTTTTAATACAATTGCAGCCGCAGGATAGCCATCTAAGTTCGAATAAATATCTTGGAATTCAGTCCCTAATTCTACCTCAGCAATTTCTTTAAGTCGGATGATTTCGCCCTCTTCGTTAGCACGAATAATGATGTTTTCGTACTGTTCAGGTTTGTTATAGCGTTCTTGATAATTTAGTACATACTCTAACGATTGTGCTGTTTTTCCTGAGCTACTTCCTAGTCTTCCCGGGCGACCAATTACACTCTGCTCTTCCATTGCTTTTAATACTTCTTCGGCAGAAATACTATAGGCACGCATACGGTCTGGTTTTAGCCAAACACGCATGGCGTATTGGCGGCTTCCTAATATTTTAGCACTAACAATACCTTTGATCCGCTGAATTTCAGGCACCATATTTACGTTGGCATAGTTGTACAGAAATTTTTGATCTGCATTTTTATCCTTACTATACAGGTTCACGTACATTAACATACTAGGCTGAATTGGCGTAATAATTACACCTTCTCGCTGTACTAACGGTGGTAGTAAAGGCATTACCTGATCCACTCTTGTTTTTACCCTAACTGTTGCTTGGTCAGGATCTGTTCCTGGTTCAAAAACAATATTGATCGTTGCCTCACCAGCACTCGTGGCGTCGGAAGAAATATAACGCATACCTTCTACCCCATTGATAGATTTTTCAAGGGGAATTAAGGTAGATTTGGTTAAAACATCGGCATTAGAGCCAGGATACGCCACAAATATACTTACTGTGGTAGGTGCAATTTGTGGAAATTGAGAAATAGGTAGCTGTTTGATGGCCAGCAACCCTACAAAAAGAATAACTATCGAAATTACAATAGCTAAAACGGGTCTATGGATTATTTTGCTAAACATGAGGTATCTTTTAGGTATAATTATTGATTATTCAGCGTATAAGGATAAGTCAGAAATCACCTTGTTCGGTTGTAAAAACTCGAACTTGATTTTATCGTTTTCTTTTACCTTACGTAAACCCTCTAAAAGAATTTTATCAGTAGCTTTTAGGCCATCGGTTACGACATATAAATGTTGCATTTCTTCGCCAATAGTTATTTGTCTGCTATGTATGGTGTTATTTTCATCGACTACAAAAACATACTTTTTATCTAAAATTTCATAGGTGGTTTTCTGTGGAATAATCAAAGCATTTTTCAAAGATACTTTCATTTGAATATTTCCTGTTTCACCATGACGAAGCAAGGCATCGGGATTAGGGAAAGTGGCTCTAAAAGGAATATTACCTGTTTCGCTATTAAAATCGGCTTCAATAGTTTCCACTACTCCGCCGTGTTTGAATGCTTGGTTGTTTGCCATTAAAAGCCCTACATTCATAGGCTCTCCTTTTGTCAATTTAATTTTATAATCTAAATATTCAGCTTCTGGCACATTAAAATAGACCCACATTTTGCTGTTGTCAGATAGTTCGGTTAACAGTTCGCCTTCTTCTAAAAGACTTCCTTCGCGCACATTAAAACGATCTATTAGTCCGTCATAAGGCGCACGGATTTTGGTAAATTCTAAATGCACTTTAGCTAATGATAATTCTGCTTTTGCTTTATCTAATTTTGCTTTAGCCATGGCCAGTTCATTAGGTGAAACCACGTTACCGTCTGTAAGGGTTTTGGTATTTTGATATTCTATGTTTGCAAAATTTACCTCAGCTTGTGCTTTTTGCATTTCGGCTTCGTAAAGATTGGGCATAATTTGAAATAATAGTTGACCTTCTTTTACAAACTGACCTTCATCAACATATATTTTTTGCAAGTAACCACGTTCCTGAGCTCTTAACTCAATATGGCGAATAGCACGGATTTGGCATACATAATCTTCCGTAACAGAAGTATCAAGCTGAGCAGGACTGGTAACCAAATAAGTTATCTCTACTTCTTTATTTTCTTTTTTGTTGCCACAACTGGTGTTACATAATACGATAAGCATGCTCGTAAGCATGAAAATTCTTTTAATCATAATGATTTTTATTGAAAAATAAATTGATTTTTAAATGAGAGGATAATGCGTAAAAACGAGAGAAAGCAAAGCGATTAGCAATATGCTAAGAAACACATAAAGCCATCAAAGCCAGAACGGCATGATTGCTTTTATTTGCTTAAATAAAATGGAATTTTAAATTCTGAAAATACAGAACTTGATAAAGAGAGATTTGTACGTAAAAAAACAAGGGAAATAACCTTTTACTGCTATGTTTGCCTTTGTTTCGTGCTCAATTTCTTCTGATTTTAAAGAAGAGAGCATACTTAAATAATTAGAATTGGTAAACGTTTGGTCTTCGAAAGAAACTTTTTCGACTACTTCTTCAAAGAGCGTTTCAATAAGCGCTAAGCTTTTATCAGCGCTTGAAGATGATGAATCACTGTAAAAAGAGGGATGGTTATCAAACTGTGAAAAAGATGTAGAATTACTTTGGCTATTCGCTAACGATGCTGTAAAAGCAAAAATAGGTAGGTTAGCACTCCATAAAAGAAGGCTAAACGCAATAATAGATTTAAGCAATGCTCTTTTCATTCGGAGATCAAAAGTATTGCAACTTAATTATTTACACAAGTGTTAGGCATGAAATTTTTAACACATCACTGCATTATTTTTGATTTGCAAAAATCTTGTACTCAATTTTATCAGTTTAGCAATCTACACATGGCATTATGTTTAGATTGTTTCTTTCACTAATTTTGCCCTAATGACCCAAAGCACCACCATAAACCAGAAAACTTTTATCATGCACCACTCTGGAGCATTGTTTTGGAAAGAAAAAGAGATATTGTTGATTAGCGATGTGCATTTTGGTAAAGTATCACATTTTAGAAAATTTGGAGCAGCCGTTCCTCAAAAAGCAATTGCCAAAAATTTTGAAGCATTAGATGAAGTGCTTACTTTTTTTAGTCCAAAAGAACTTTTTTTTCT
>JBGSQM010000224.1:0-7617 GCA_041738035.1 Cellulophaga sp. | reverse complement strand
TGGTAAGATTAAAAAAGTCAACAAGAACTTCTGGAAGTAATAATTTCGAGATAGCTAATAAGGAATCTGAAAACATAGAATCTTTTTAGATTCAAAGTTCAGTCATTTATAATTACTCCACAACTTTTTGTATTGAGCCGTTAAATACGAATCTTATAGCAAGTATCGCTAAAAGCATGATTAAAAAAGTAATCAAAAGAAGTATTGATCAGGGATTAGGAATTTAAAATAAGAAATGATGGGCTATAAAAAATTAGATGAAGTCATGGAGCTTCTCAGTGACGAATTAGACGGGTTCAAAAAGAGTATAAAAAAGCTAGAAAAGTTAACTCAAAACGTAGATAATATAAATATCAAAGCGGACACTTCAAATATTGAATATTGTATTCAAGATCATCTAAGAACAGAGAAAGAAAAAAGTCAAAAATTGCATGAAGCTCTTCAAAGAATGGAAAAGCAACTTTCTAAATCACAAGTTATTCCGAAAATACAACTATGGATTCACTATGGAATTTATAGCATCACTTTAATAATTATAGGCTATCTCTTATTAAAGCTAGTATAACTTAAGGGTATAATAAAAAGGTAGTACTCCAAATCAAAAGTAGTATGCGCCCTATGCGGTTTTTGCTTTACGCTTATCTTCCCGAATACTACAAAAACCGCACAGGATCCATGCGCAGTTAAGTTATGGTAAGATTTGGGGTATTATTTTCCTATTTATTTTTCAATCAAAAAAGCTCAATAAATAGATAATAATATCAAACATTTTTAATATTTAGAAGTAGTCCAAACAATCTCTAGGTAATTTTATAGGTAAGTTAATCCTTATTGAATAAGGATTAAGTGCGTTTCTTCAGTTTTTCTAGCTATTATTTTCAAAATATAATTCCCTTTTTTAAATTCGGAAACATTCAGACTAGACTCCTCGTTTAAATTGTTATATTTTTCAGTGACCACAAGCGTACCGTTGAAATCATATAACTCAACAGTAAATGGATCACTTTCTGTAAGAGTACGATTTTCCATAGAACCGACATTCCCAGTATTTATTCTTTTAAAAAATAATTCAGCGTTAGCGGGATTAGGGTAGACTTCGGTGGTATTGGTATTTCTAAAGTTTAAAATACTACAATCTAAATATTCAACTTCATAGCCAACCCAAGGTCCTGTTCCACAGGCATTGGTAGCTCTTGCCTGAAATTCATACCAACCTGACTGTGGTATATAATTAATTTGATCAGAAGCAGATCTACCAGTTGGGGAGGTATAAACAACATTCAAATTCGGATATTTTCTTAAACGATATTGATATGTGGTATTTGCTAGTTGCGGATAAATGTTGTACATATTACCATTATGACTAGTACAAAAATATTCTTCACCGTCAAAGCCGTTAGAAAAACTGACAAAATTGATAATAGGATTACCTATTTTTAAGGATTTGGAAAAATTCTGAGTACCACTAGTGGGATAAGTAACTGTTGCTGTAATAGTTGCAGAACCATTATAGTTGCCAATTCTAGTAGCGGTTGTGGTAGATCCATTCTGAGTAACACTAAGAGCAGATGAAGGTGTTGAAGACCACGTTACAATAGATCCAGAAGGTACATTGACGCTATATGAAGATGATGTACATAAATCAGAATTTCCTGAAATCCTAGTTCTGGCATAATATTTTAAATTTGTAGAAATATAGGGTGTGTAGTTAGGACTGTGTCTCATAACAGGCCATTGCCCCCATTTTGAATCATATTTTCCAGATACTACAGATTTTATGGCTGAATGATCATCATTTGAATAAGATATTTTTTGTGCTTGTGCTTCTGTAACTTCAACATAACTGTTATCTTGCCAATATTTATCATCATTTGGGGTATTCATCCAATATTTAGTGCATCCTGTGCACTCCGTTAGATACCAAGCATGAGCATGGCAATTATATGTTGATGAAGAGTTACTTAGTATGGTAGCGTTTGGATATAGAGCAGCCGCATTTGCATTAGTACTGGCGATTTGACTTTGTGACATTTCGGTCAAAACTAATACTGTTACAGGTGTATTATTGGGTGTATTAATCGTCACCGCAGTTTGAGCCAAGATATTACTCGAAATAATCAATAATACAAATAATACGGTGGACTTAAAGTTAGAAGTTTGTAGCATAATTTAATATTGTATTTAAGGTTTTTTCATTTTCACTTAACTCCCCATAATTTAGAAATGACCTCAAAAAACTATTTTGTGATAATTCTTCTAAAAAAGGAGGATATTTATATACTGCCATTGTTCTTGCCATTATTAAGATAACGACTTTTCGATTAAGGAAGCTGTAAGGATTTCCATTTGCTAACATATCATCGTATTTGGCAATTGCCTCAGATATTAATTCTCTTCGTTCAGAGGAAGTCAATTGTTCAATGAAGATATTTTGGGATTGTATCATCCCAAAATAAATAAACTCCAAACTATAATTTGTAGTACTTATACCATCGGGAGGACAGTAAGGATTCATTTGTTTAAAACGACTTAACATTAATTTACCAGCATCTTTTCTTGACGTTAATTCTTGTAAACCATTAAAATTATTGATTTGTCTTTCTGTACCAAATTGTATAGTATCGAATGCTGTAATTGTGCTCAACAATGGATAATCTAAACAAGTTTCCAAAAGTCCATATGACGATATTTGTAAAAGAATTTCAGAAGGTATTTGCGAAGCATCAATCATTTCTTGTCCACTCGATAACTCACTCCATTCAGGAGTTCCAGGTCTAATTGGAAAATCATATTTATCAGAGATTTCAGGAGTAAAACTGTCGCATTCATTTTCATTTTGCTGACTACAACTTAGAAAAGCAATTAAATATATAAATATGAAATTTCTCATTTTACATAAATTTTAGCTTCTTCTATTATTTGGTCAATGACATCGAAATCAACTACTAAACCTTGTTCAAAAAATAATTTACTTGCAGCCATAAATTCATCATTTTTATCCTTATCATTTGATATTTCCTGATTCATAGTTCTCGAGATTACCCAAGCCGTTGTAGCTATGCCAAGAGTTCCAAAGAGATCAATATTTAAATTCTTATCTTCATATTTTATTAAACATGAACTTATTAAGTCTTCTTTTTCTATGTTTGAAAGTTCTTTTTGTATTTTTTTCTGCGATAGGAGTATTTCCAAGTAGGTAAACTCAAATGTGAAATTGCCCTTTTCTACATCTGTCCATTCTTTATTAAAACTTTCTGGTTTCTTTTCCTTGTAAACCTTTACGAGTTCTTTTCCCGCATCTTTCCTAGTCAATAATTCCTGAAATCCATTAAACTTTCTGCTTAAAGCATCAAAGCCCATCTGATAATCATTATGGGCGAAAATTGTAGAAATTAATGGATACTTTAAACAAGTAGCAACTAGGTCACTTGTTTTCATTGATTTCAATAAATCATTTGGAATTTGACATTTAGAATATAACTCTTCACCATTAGTTATATTTTTCCATGCTTCATCACTCGGTTTTATTGGATACTCATAGGATTGCCCGTAACTAGTTAAAACAATCATACTAACCAAAATCGATAAAAAACTTTTTTTTAGCATTTCCATAAATATTTAAATTAATTTAAACCTCAAGTAATCATTTCAAAGAAACCAATACAACTCACAAAATATTTTTTTATTAAATCATTAATATTTGTAAGAAATTTACTTCTCAAATTTAAGAATTATTTTGTAATTTAAAAATTTATTTATGTTAAATTTAAATTTTGAAACTGTTTTACTATTAAACATTTACTGATATTATTATTCAGTAAAAGCCGTTCTGTCTTGGATCGAAGGTATTTTACCACTAAGAACTTTTAATACTTTTTGAACTTATATATAGTTGTAAAATTCCGATTTTATTTTTCGGATCCAGTCCAAACGGGTATTGTTAAGTTTTAGAATGTCAGTCGAATTTTTCTCAAAATATTATGCAGGTATACTAAAAAATTTTAGTGCAAATTAAAGAATGAATTCTAATTTTAAAGATGCACGCACAGATAAGTTCACGTAAGAATTGGGGTAAGTGCTATTGGAATTAACTTTTTAGTACATTTAAACCTTCTAATTAATCCGACATATAATCAAATCCAGTTATCATCTAAATTAGAAATCAATAATTTATAATTTTACTTAAAACTATACCATGGGTTTAGAAAAAGAACATAAATCAAACTCTCTTTTGCAAGGTTGACTACAAAATACAGTTTATACCACATCATCCTTAGTTGATAATAGTTATTCAGATCCTCAGACAGATAAGGATTGATAAAATTCATGGTGTTAATTTCCTAAATAAATTAATATTTAAAGGATAAAATCCCTAAAAAGCATTATATCTGGGGATTACAATCCCTAAAAATAATTAAGAGAGCTTTAGAAGAACGAATAAAAAATCGCTTTTGCAAAGGTAAAGCTATTGTTTTAATTGGTCCTCGGCAAGCAGGTAAGACTACACTTTTTAATAAAGTATTAGAGCGTAAAGACCATTTGTTTCTTAATGGTGATGACCCTACAGTTAGAAAATTACAAATTGGAATATTGAGCAACTTCAAAATATTATTGGAAACTTTAATGTAGTATTTGTTGAAGAGGCACGGTGGATTGATAATATTGGTTTAACTCTAAAACTAATAACCGATCAACTTAAATCCGTTCAATTATTAGTGAGCGGATCTTCTGCATTTGAACTTAATAACCAAACACAAGAACCATTAACAGGACGAAAATGGGAATATCAACTATATTCTATTTCTTGGACAGAGTTTGAAAATATTGACGGTAAAAGCCTAACACCAGAACAAATAAAATTACAATAACTAGAAAATATTTTCCCGGAAGTTTTTGCAGAAGGTAAACTAGATTGGGAAAGTTAATGGCCAGTTATCAAGAGAATCAGAAGAGTTTCAGAACAATTTGGACAACTTGAAAGCAGAAGAAATAAAATTGAAGAATGGGTCGAAGCTCTCTATAGAACCGAAAAAGGTAGATTATCGACAAATATTGAAAAAGAAGGAAGAAGGACTAAAGAGCAAACCATTTTGAAAGAATTTAGAAAACTTGAAGAGCGAGAATAAGGAAGCTTTAGAGTAGAGGAAGTTAAACTTGATAGTAAAGAAAAGGAATATGAAGGATCAATACTTGGAGAAAATATTAAAGATGTCGGATAATCCACCAACCAATTATCCAAAAGAATTCAATTTATATTGAAAGTTAAACGAGTGGGATACGATTTCGAAGATGCTCAACGCCAAGAACAGTACTATAAAAGGGCACGAGAATTTTTTAACAAGGGAGCTTGGGAGAAAAGGTATAACTTTAGAATGGTTTTTGAGAACGTTTCAGAATGAATTCAATTCACAAGGAAATAATTAAGTTTGAACTACCTAACCAGTTAAGTAAAAATATGTTGGCAATTACATTAACAAGTTGCTTATTGCAGAAAAATAAAATAATTTGCATTAACAGGGTTCTTATTGTTAATTTTGGTGTTATTTTGCATTAGCTTAAATTGTATTGTAAAGATAGGGTCAAATATGCAAAACTTTAAATCGGGGAGTTATTTAAATCAAGGTTATTATAAAAGCTTTCAGCCAACAACTATTAATAAAAGATGGGTTTTGGACGATTTGGAACTTATTCAATTACTTTCTAAAGCTGACAGGCAATTGGGACGTTTAGACATGTATAGTGAGCATATTCCAGATATCGACCTCTTTATTAGTATGCACGTGCTTAAAGAGGCTACGCAAAGTAGCAAAATTGAAGGGACTCAAACTAATATGCAAGAGGCTTTACTAGATAAGGAAGATGTAAGTCATGAAAATCGGGATGATTGGGAAGAAGTTCAAAATTATATTTCTGCTATGCATAAAGCAATAGAAATGCTTGGTAAATTGCCTTTTTCTTCCCGTTTGATAAGAGAAACCCATAAAACTTTATTACAAGGGGTTAGAGGAGAACATAAGCTTCCTGGAATTTTTCGTACTAGTCAAAATTGGATAGGAGGTGCGACTATAGATGATGCTGTTTTTGTGCCGCCTATGCATGCAAGCATTAATGAATTAATGAGTGATTTGGAAAATTTCGCGCACAACACAGAAATCTATTTTCCAGACTTACTAAAAATAGCTATTATCCACTACCAGTTTGAAACTATACACCCTTTTTTAGATGGTAATGGTCGTGTAGGACGCTTATTGATCACTTTATATTTAGTAGATAAAGAGATTCTTAAAAAGCCCATTCTTTATTTGTCAGATTTTTTTGAGCGTAATAAAATGCTGTATTATGATAACTTAATGAAGGCTATGATAAATAATGATATTGTTCAATGGTTAAAATTCTTTCTAGTAGGTGTCATTGAAACCGCAAAAAAAGGAGTAGAAACTTTTGATGCTATTTTAAAACTTAAGCAAAACGTTGAGTTAAACATTCAGACTTTAGGGACAAGGGCTAATAATGCACAGAAAATAATGCAGTATTTGTTTAAACATCCCATGGTAGATGTGGAGAAAATTATCCATATTGCGGGGGTTTCTAAAAGAACAGCTTACCACTTAATTGATGATTTGGAAGAATTAAATATACTAAAAGAGATAACAGGCGGTAAGCGAGATAAGCTTTATACTTTTGATAGCTACTTAAACTTATTTAAATAGTGGATTAAATAAATAATTAATCTACTGTGCAATTTTTATTCAATACATAAATGTGAAACTAAACATTTTTAGGAGCTATAATAATATTTCAAGCGCTTTATCCACAATCTCAGTGTCAAGTTCCTTAAGATAGGCTTGAGTAACCGTCAAATTTTGATGACCCAAAGACTCACTAATTACATCTGTAGCAACTCCTTTTTGTTTTAGGCAATTGGCAAAACTATGTCGTGCCACATAGCTACTCACATTTTTGGTAATATTACAAAGCTGAGCTAATTCCTTTAGCTCTTTATTATAGATGCCTAACATTTTATGTTTTCTGTCCGCTAGTTGAGTAGGGGAATAGTCTTCACGAAAAAGTAGAGGAAAAACATACTTGTTGCCATAGCCGTTCGTACGGTAATAGTCCAATATTTTTTGGACTGGGGGCATTATGGCTATAGAAAAGTTGCCTTTAGTTTTTGCTCTTGTATAGTAAATAACATTTGATTCAACGTCCTTCCATTCCAGACTTATCATATCAGCAAAATTCATGCCTCGGGTATAGAAACTAAAAACGAAGTAATTTTTGGCATCTATTAAATTGTGATTTTTATTGAGCTCTAAATTGACGATTCGCATGATTTCATCAAAATCCAATGCGCGTTTAAATCCTTTTCCTCTTAGGTTCGATATTTTATATGTTTTAAATGGACATAAGCTTTCCCTTATAATCCCGCGTTCTATAGCCTTATTAAATAACGCCCTTATGGCTCGCATTTTTACACCAATACCGCCGTCAGTACCGCCCCTTGATCTGAGAAATGCATCGTATTTACTCAAAAAGGAGGCGTTTACCTCTCTGAAATTTAGCTTTTTAAATTTATGATAAATTTGAACAGAAGTTTTAGCATCTTTATAGGACTTT
>JBGSQM010000199.1:0-10215 GCA_041738035.1 Cellulophaga sp. | reverse complement strand
GGTAAGATTAAAAAAGTCAACAAGAACTTCTGGAAGTAATAATTTCGAGATAGCTAATAAGGAATCTGAAAACATAGAATCTTTTTAGATTCAAAGTTCAGTCATTTATAATTACTCCACAACTTTTTGTATTGAGCCTTTTTTAAACGCTACCAATTTTTGATAAGCCTTTTCTAACCCTCATAAGATTTTTTGTGTTTACTGGTCAATTTAGTTTTATTATCCATTCGTTTATTTTTAATTTATTGTAGATTTAGCCGTTTTACAATGTTATTAGCTGTACAATAATTGTGATCCCAAAGCACAATCAGTTTAAAATTTAACTACAACAGTAACTCACTTACTATTTCACTATTTCTGCTTGCTAACAATTTAAGAGAATTCCGAAAAATTAGCGCTCAATTTTCCGTTCAATCATAATGAAATCTACATTTTGCAATGAATATTGTTTCTTCGGTATATTGATAAATCAATCTATGTTCACTATCAATGCGTCTTGACCAAAATCCAGAATATTTATGTTTTAATGGTTCTGGTTTTCCAATGCCCTCAAAAGGATTTCGTGCGATGTCTTTCAAAAGTTCATTGATTTTCTTCACCTTTTTTTTATCCGTTTTTTGCCAGTATAAATAATCTTCCCAAGACTCGTCAACAAATACATACTTCATTTTAGTCTTCGATTAAGGATTTTTGGAAGGTTTTTCCATTTTTTAAATTGTCAATTGCCGCATCTAATCGCAATTCATTTTTCCGAGAGGATAATTCATGATTAGTGGCCATTAAAGAATTGTATTCATCTAAGGACATGACTACAATTCCTGAGTCTTTACCGCGATTTATAATTAAAATCTCAAAGTTTTTTGCTACGTTATCCAAATATTTTTTAATGTCTTTTCTAAAGTCCGAAACGGTTGTAATTTGCATCCTTAATGAATTTTTGTACAAATATATGTACATAATTTGATATAAGTACAAAGTATCAAGTAAAATGTATTAAGTATAATGTAAGTAGGTTTGAGGTTGAATGAAATGGTTATAAGGTTAAGAAAGCGGAAACAGGAAACAGGAAACTGAAAATGGAAGGTTGAAAATAGAAAGTTGAAAATGAAATTTTTTTGAGTTTACATAAGAACCTTTTTCCCATTCCGCACATCATCACATCATCACAATCTTCAAATCAATCATTGTCACATTTTCACATTTTTCCTTTTTTAACCTTTTAACCTTATAACCTTTTAACCAAATAACCATATAACCTCTTAACCTTATAAACTTTTAACCAAATAATCAAATAACCATATAACCCCTTAACCATATAACCTTTTAACCTTATAACAACTACATTTTCACATAGCAAACATTTTCACATTAATAACCCCCTAACGATTTTTATGACTGTTTAAAGAGCTTTATTTGGTTATAGCGCAGCCCATCATACCTTAGTCCTTTTATATTTTTAAATGTTGCAAATTATGTGGGGTAAAAAGTTATTTTTTTTAAGCGTTGTAATAGTGGCTGGTTTAAATGTGCTCTCCGCACAGGAAGAGCTGAACCTAAGTGCAAAAGACTCAGTGGTAGCCAGCTCTTGGATGTTGGGGGTAGGTTATACTTTTGTAGATGATTCTGGACAAGTTTTTGATGATTTATTCGATATTAAGGCTACATGGAATTCCGTGCCTTACCCTTCACGAATAAGTCTAGGAAGGTATTTTAAAAGTGGTATCGGTATCGAAGCTATTGCATCCTATACCAAGTATAATGAAGGGAAACGAGTAGATAGAGTTGTGCTTACTGAGGATAAAGCGTATTACGCTATTGATACCAGACTAAGTTACGACTTGAATAAATTGATAGGGCAAACAGGCTTTTTTGACCCTTATATAGGGCTTGGTTTGGGTTATACCCAAGCCAATGATGAGGGTAGAGGTACTTATAACGGCGTTGTAGGTTTTAGAACTTGGTTTTCGGACCGGTTTGGCTTAGATTTTAGTTCTTCAGGGAAATGGAGCATGAACTCTGGTACCACTAATCATTTGCAGCATGCCGTTGGGCTGATCTATCAATTTGATGTAGAGAAAGAACTGAGTAAAAAAGGACAAGAAAAATTAGCCTTACTACAGGCCTTGGAAAAAGAAAATGCTCGAGTAAACGATGCTATTGCTAGCGCCAAAGAGGCGGCAGCATTGGCAACGCGATTGGCAAAAGAAAAGGAGCAGCAAGCCCTTGCAGCGCAAGAAAAATTAAAAGAAGACGAAGCCAATAATAAGAGAAATGCCATAGAAAATAGTATAAATGGCCTAAATCCTGTATATTTTGACCTGAATTCTTCATATTTGACTGCCGATGCTAGTACTATTTTATCGAAATTAGCAAAAATTTTAAAGGAAAACCCAACGGTGGTTATGGAGATTTCGTCTTATACAGATTCCAGAGGAACAGATACTTACAATATGTGGCTTTCGAACAAACGGGTAAACCGCACAGTGGCTTATTTATTAGAGAATGGGGTGCCCAGCACTCAAATTATAGGGAAAGCTTTTGGGGAAGAGGTTTTGGTCAATGAATGTGATGACAATACCTATTGCCCAGAAGAAAAGCACAAAGAAAATAGAAGATCAGAATTTAAAATTTTAAGCTATTAAGCTATTAAAAAAGTAACTGCCAAATGTTATTTAATTCTATAGATTTTGCTATTTTTTTACCAGTTGTGTTTATTTTATACTGGTTTATTTTTCAAAAAAATATAAAACTTCAAAATTTATTTATAGTCATTGCCAGTTATTTCTTTTATGGCTGGTGGGATTGGCGTTTTCTTAGCTTAATTGTTTTTAGTACGCTTGTTGATTTTACTATTGGTAATTTACTGCGCAGAGAAGAAGTTATTGCTAAACGAAAACTATTCCTCTGGATTAGTATTGTTATCAATCTCGGCTTTTTAGGTTTCTTTAAATATTACAACTTTTTCGTTGACAGTTTTGTAGATGCTTTTACCTTTTTCGGTAAAACCTTAGAAGTAGGGTCTTTAAATATTATTTTACCCGTAGGAATTAGTTTTTATACTTTCCAAACCTTGAGCTATACCATTGATGTTTATAAAAAACAATTAGAGCCCACGAAAGATCTTATAGCTTTTTCTGCTTTTGTTTGCTTTTTTCCGCAATTAGTCGCTGGACCTATTGAAAGGGCTATAAATTTACTGCCTCAAATTCAAAATAAACGAAGCTTTCAGAAAACGCAAGCTATTGAGGGTTTAAAATTAATGTTATGGGGTTTCTTTAAAAAATTAGTCATTGCGGATAGCTTATCGCCTATCGTCAGCGATATTTTTAGCAACACGCATAGCTATTCCAGTACAACTTTAATTATAGGCGCAGTATTTTTTGCATTTCAAATTTATGGTGATTTTAGTGGTTATTCTGATATTGCTATTGGTACCTCAAAACTTTTCGGAATTGAATTAATGAGCAACTTTAAATTCCCTTATTTCGCTAGAAATATAGGCGAATTTTGGCGTAAATGGCATATTTCTTTATCCACTTGGTTTAGAGACTATTTATACATTCCGCTTGGAGGTTCACAGGGAACCACATCAAAAAGTATCCGAAACATTTTTATCATTTTTGTCGTCAGCGGCTTTTGGCATGGCGCTAATTGGACTTTTGTGATCTGGGGACTTTTCCATGCGATTTTGTTTTTACCTTCGTTTATCACTAAAACAAATCGAAAATTTACTGGTGAAATTAATGTGTTAGGTAATTTTAAAAGTTTAATTTTTGATTCGCTCAGAATTTTGCAAACTTTTGTTTTGGTCTCCATAGGTTGGGTTTTCTTTAGGAGTGAGAGTATTCAAAATGCGCTTGACTATCTAAAACGCATGTTTTTTAATTTTTCATCCGAACAATATAGTCATCCTAATGGCTATAGAATGATAGATTATTTTATCATTGTTTTGATATTTGTAGTTTATGAGTATATCATCAGAAACGACGAGCGAAATCCGTTTCCCTTTAAAAACAGGTACGTGCGTTTTTTAATCTATTTACTAATGCTATTCTCTATTATTTTATTTTTTGATGATGGCGTAGATCGTTCCTTCATTTATTTTCAATTTTAAAATATGATACAGATTTTAAAAAAACTAGTCCTTTACGGTTTTCTAATGCTAGTGGCCTTAGAACTGCTCGTTCGTATTTTTCATTTACATAACGAACGCCCTGAACGTTTGGCAGATGATAAAAATGTAGAGAAGTGGATGCCTAATCAAACAGGCAGCTCCGTAACAGGAAATAGAAAACAAAATGTAGGTAAGTATAATATCAATACCTTTGGTTTTAATTCTGTTTACGAAAATTATTCACCCACGGCATATAGCAAGGAAATTGCGCTTGTTGGCGATTCTTTTTTTGAAGGATTTCACGAAGATTATACTAATTCCTTGGGACAACAAATTGAAAATAAATTGGAGGCTATCACCGTATTAGAATTTGGCTATGCGGGTTATGATTTGGCAGATGAATTACATTTAATAAACGCTTATAGCGAACTTTTCAAAAACATTGACCACAGCTTCATATTTTTAAAATTTGCCAGCGATTTAGATCGAGATATGTATGAACCTTCTTTTCGATTAGATTTAGATTCGCCTTTAAGACGCATGGTTAAACAGGTGAAATTGTTAGTGTATTTAAACGATATTGGCGCACTAAACTCTTTAACACAACTTCCACAAAGAGTACTTAATTTTTTATCAGGGAAAGAGGCCGCTTCCATTTCCCTTAAAGAAAAGACAGCACTGCTAGAAGAATCCATTTCTGATGAGCAAAAATTCGAAAATTTCAAAAAATTAGTACAAAGGTATCCTATCGATAAAAACAAAGCTACTTTTGTTTTAAACACCTACATCACTAGTCCTCAAATTTTGTGGTATTTAAAAGAAAACGGATATCAGTTTTTAGATTTAAGTAAAGCTTGGAAAGGACCTAAACCTGAAACCCTAATTTACGATCAACATTGGAGTAAGAAAGATAGAGCTTTAGTGGCCAATTTAATTGTGGATTATTTGCAAAAGAATACTATTGACTAGGTGTTTTTGTGCTTTTATACCTATATAATGGAAAAAAATTAATTTCTTCTGAAATTGAATATATATCTTCATTGTCTCGGCAAAATTTATCATAGGCTTCTTGGTTAGCAATATAATTCCAAACTTTAAATTCTCTGAAATCTTTAGAGAACGAGGCTTTAAAATTAAACAGAGAATCTTCTTGACTGCCTAGACCACCACCTAAATTAAAAATTTCACAAGCCTCTTTACTTGCTTTTATTCTTATTTCATCTAAAATTAAACGAATTGGTGTAAGACTTAAATAGTTATTTAAAGTACCCGATAAATGGTATTGTACAATATTATTGGTATAAATAATCATAGCCCCAGATATAATTTCTTGGGTATCATTTAAAACTACAAACACGAATTCTGTTTTAAAATCAGTAGCTTCGGCGAATTTAAGGTAGTATTCTTTTGTAAAAAAGTAATCAGATTTTGCGTTTACCCGATTCATATTCTCCTCATAGAGCTCAATAAATTTGTGAACGGCCTCCGCGTTATTTTCGGTTTTTACAGAGCAGATTTTTCTGATTTTCTTAAGGTAGCGTTTGGTAGTTTTAGAATATTGTTCTAATTGTTGGTCTTCAGGTAGTTTTACATCGATATTTACGACCTTACCTAAGGTTTTTATAACACCTAAATTATCTACCACATTTTCCTGCTTCGCCATATAAGGATGCAATCTAGAAAAGACACTGACTATGTTTTCTTCTTTAAAATAGGCTTGAATCTCCTTTTGAAAAGCTAAAAAATCGGTTTCATCTGCTTGGCAACAAACTACAGGTCCTCCATAGCCATATACCGATGTGGCATCAAAATAGCTCGTACCGTCAATAGGGCTAATTAATAAAGGCAGCGCAATAGTATAGGTATTGTTTGTGTTTCGGTACGCTATAAGAATAGCTTTTTCATTTTTTTGTGCTGAAAGCACATGATAATCAAATGTATGATAAAAGTCGTAACCCCCAACCTCTTGGATGGTGTTCTTCCAATCACTTCTGTTTTTAATAGTTGTTATCATGGGTTTAGGCTACTATTTTCTATACAACGGAAAATAATCGCTGGTAATATCCAACTCCTTTATTTTATAGGTATTTTTTAAATTTAAGGTCACTAATTTCTCATATATATCTTCATTGATAATTTTTCTTCCCGTATAATAAACAAGATCTTCTTTTTTTGGAAAAAAGCTTTTTTTATACTTGTACAAACTATCACCATTAACTCTCCCGCCACCTAAAATATATTGCGTATAGCCATTTTTTCGACCCCATTTTATGGCTTCCATTTTTAAGAAATCATTAGGGCGTAGTTCAAAATATGCTGCAACCGTTCCTCCTAAAAAAGAATACATAGTGTTCTGGTTAAGCAAAATTAATTCCGTTGAAAGCGGAATATTATCTCTACATATTAAAAGTAAAAGTGTATTTTCTGGATTGTTTAAAATTAGATTTGTAAAATACTTTAAACTAAAAAAATAGTCATTTTCGGCATTATTACGTTTCATGGTGCTAATGTAAATGTCATAAAAGGTGGCAATAAGGCTTTCATTAATATTTTTATAAAATATTTTAGCTTCTAAACTATTGGCAATCGCCTTGCGATAATTGTTGCGTACCTTAGCGGGGTAACTAGTCCATTGCGCTTCTTCGTCTTGTGATATATCGCCAATGACATTATTTAGGGTAGGGTTTAAAACGCCTGAATAGTGTTTATAATTACCCTCTAAATTAAAGCGCATAAATTCTGAAATCACCTTATTTTTTTGATACCAGCCATCCGCCAAATACCAAAAGCAATCTAAGTCTTTATCTGTAATTTTATCATTAAACAAAGGTCCGCTATAACCGTAAAATGAGCTTACATCACTATAGCTTGTATCTTTGTCTCTTATAATAATTTTCCGTAGTGAAAATGGCATCAAGATTAAGGGCTGAGTACCTTTTTTTAAAATAAAATATTTTAACTTTTCAGTTTCTGTATTTTTTACGCTGAATAATTCTATTTTATAAAAAGCATTATAGCCTTTAAAATTCTCTAAATACGCTTTATACGTTTGAATATCTTTTGTTGTTCTTAAATCAAAAGTTTCTAGTTCATACCCCATTATTTCCATCTCTTTAACATTTAATTTATACCATTCGTTGTTCTTTTTTTTTGGGGAAATATTATTTTTTTTAGGGGTTAGTGTTTTACTTTTAAATAAATATTTTTCTCCTTTTTCTATGGTTCTTATTTTTTTTCCTGGTATTCCATACACTAATGATAAATCACCAATGTCTTTATTAATAAGTGATCCTGCTCCAATTATAGAATAATCTCCAATTTTAATATCTTGAAGAATATTTGCACCTAAGGAAATAGCTGTACAAGTACCAACCGAAACATTGCCCCCAAGCGTAGCATTGGGAGCAAGACTAGCATAATCTCCCATTAAACCATCGTGATCTAAAGATGCATTAGTATTTAAAATGCAAAAGTTGCCTATATGTGAATCACTATTCACAATAACTCCAGCCATAATTACGGTTCCAAAGCCAATTTTAGTTTCTTTTCCAATGACAGCATTGGGATGTATAGCGGATATAAATTTAAAATTAGGGTACTTTTTAATAATTTTTTCGCAAATAATTTTTCGTGTCCAATTATCGCCAATTGCTACGATACCTGAAGTACAATCATATTTTTGGGCTAAAGCTTTAATTTCATTTTCTGTACCAATTATCTTATAACTATAAAGTGTTTTGTTTTTTTCCTTATATGAATCAATTAGCCCTACAATCTTATATTCATTACATTTCTCAATAATATCTATGATTACTTTGGCATGACCGGATGCACCAATTATGATGATATTCTTTTTCGTTGTTGCCATTTCTTATGGTGTATTATTGTTATTTAAAACAAAATTCAAGTAATCTTCAATATATTAGCTTGTTTAAATTTACACTATTTTAAATCAATACTTTATTTTTGATACAATATAAAACTGTTTTTTTTACTAGCTCAATGGCTGTTTTATGCACTAATTTTCATCTAATTTGAACCATCAAAAGTACTCATATTCAAATTTTCATCTGCATTCACCCCTTCTCTAATCAAAACCTTTTTTGCGGTTAACAACAGAATTTTCACATCTAACAAAAACGATATATTGTTTACGTACCAAACATCCAATTCAAATTTTTTATTCCAAGATATAGCGTTTCTTCCATTCACTTGTGCCCAACCTGTAATTCCAGGTTTTACAAGATGGCGCTTGGCTTGCTCCTCATTGTACAAGGGTAAGTATTGCACCAATAAAGGTCTTGGGCCAATCAGACTCATATCGCCTTTTAATACATTGAGTAATTGTGGAATTTCGTCTAAAGAATATTTACGTATAAAATTTCCGAATTTGGTAACGCGCAAATGGAAATCTAAAAATTCACCGTTATCATCTTTTTTATCGGTCATTGATTTAAATTTTATGACTTTAAAAATTTGCCCATTTTTTCCTGGTCTAGGTTGAAAAAAGAATGGTTTGCCATTATTTGTCGCTAAAAGCACAAAGATAACTCCAATAAAAAACGGAGATAAAAATATAAGAGCTAAGGTGCCGATAATCAAATCTAAAACACGTTTAAAAATAGATAAGTACATGGTTAGGGTTTGCTTTGTTGTGATTTAATCCAGTCATTTAGGGTCATTGCTATATAATCCATATCGGCATGATTATATCTAAAATCGGTATGAACATTTATGAGGTACTTCCAATCTGAGGCGCTCGGATTGTCGGGCCATAATTCTGCAGGAAATATATTATTTTTCACCAAATAAGATTTTACATCTCTTAAGGTTTCGCGGTCTTTAAAAACCAGTGATAATCCGAAAGTAAAATTTTTAGCGGAATCTAAAATCTTAAAGGCTTTTGTATTTTTAATTTTTCCATTGAGGTAAGCTAGGTTTTCGGTTTTATAGGCGCGGTAATCTTTATGCAAATAGGCGCGTATTACTTTTTTATGTGCTTCATAAAGTGCGACCACTCGATGCTGTTGGTCTAAAAAAAGCTCAAAGTCATTAATTTTACTCAAATAATCCTCTTTCTGATACGGAGTACTGCCGTTAAGCAATGCTGTTTTCATGGACATGGCTTTTTCCATTTGGTCCCAAGCACCAATAAACGCCTCCTGCTCGCGGTTATCTGGTGCTCCAAAATTTAAACGATTAGTATTACTCCAAGCGATACCGCTTAGGGGTATAGGAAGTGTTTTACGAAGTGATGCAAAACAATAATCAGCTTGGCTGTGTAAACAGCTATTACTTAACCAACCATGCGAGTGATCCTCTATAAAAATAGGCCTGTTTTTACCATTAGGAATCGTATAAGTATATAAACCCCAAAAATTGTTTAATATCACAATGTCTTGTTCTTCCGTAAATTGGTCTAGTGAAAATGTCTCTTCTGGTGAAAATGGATCAATGTCATAAAAAGAGATATTGCTATAACATTGTCGCATCCATCGGGTTACATGTTGGCAATAGTAAGCAGGTAGCCAAATAGTATTATTTGTTCTTGTTTTTAGTAATCCGTCAATGATATATTTTGCCGCATGTCTGCCTGTGTAAAACAGTTCGTAATTATTCAGGTAGTTATCAAGTTCTAAGGCTTGGAGTTCGGTAGGTGTTGTGGTATTAAAATACGAGCCTAAACCTATTTTTTCTAGCATCTGTTGCCCCATGTTAATTTTTTAAACAAAGAAATTAAAAATAAATGACAATCAACTAACTTTAAGACATAGTGTTAATTAAATAGATGAATGTAGTTTGGGTTATAAAGATTAACGCTTCTGGATAGTTTTGCTGAGCACTTCGACAGAGTTCAGTACAGGCCGTGTCGAAGTGCAACGCTTCTCGATAGATCTGCTGAGCGGAGTCGAAGTGAAAATTACTTTTCAGCTATCGCTCCAAAGTAATTGAATCAAAGAGGCACTAGGTTTTAAATAATGCAACACCTAACACTTAATGCAAGGACTGATATTCCTTTAACAACTCTTGCCAAATGTAACTACGCTCATAATTAGCAATAATTAAATCTCTACAGGTTTCAGGATTATATATGTTGGCCT
>JBGSQM010000198.1:0-27994 GCA_041738035.1 Cellulophaga sp. | reverse complement strand
TATTTTAAAATCATGAAATGGAAGCTCGTTGGCGATTTTCCTGAGGTTGATAAATGCGTGATGATTGTGGTTTCGCATACCAGTTATGCCGATTTTTTCTTGGGATTACTCATTCGGAAGGTTTGGAATAAAGAGATTAATTTTATTGCCAAAGAAAGTTTATTTAAGTTTCCCTTGATTGGGTGGTACTTAAAATGGGTAGGTGGTGCTCCAATTGTCCGAGATAAAAAAAGTGATACTGTGGCCGCCATCGCCGATATATTTAAAACAAAAAAAGTATTTAGATTATCGCTATCTCCTGAAGGAACACGTAAAAAAGTTACGGAATGGAAAACAGGCTTTTATTATATTGCAAAATTAGCGCAAGTTCCGGTAGTCATGGTAGCCTTCGATTTCGGACACAAGCAAGTCAAAATATCTCAAGCTTATTTTACCACCGACGATAAAGAAGCAGATTTTGCTTTGTACAAATCGTTTTTTAAAGGGGTTATAGGCCGAATTCCTGAAAAGAGTTTTGTGGTGGATTAAACATAATATTTTAATGTCCAGTGTCGTGTCTAAATTCCCCCTTTGGGGGTTAAGCGGCTACTCCTGCATCGAATGATACACATTTTGCACATCATCATCTTCTTCTAATTTTTCTAATAATTTTTCAACATCAGCTACCTCTTCCTCGCTTAACTCCTTGGTGATTTGTGGAATACGTTCAAAGCCGGAGGATAAAATTTCAATTTTTCGGACTTCTAATTCTTTTTGAATGGCTCCGAAACTTTCAAATGGACCATAGATTAAAATGCCATCCTCATCAGCAAAAACTTCCTCAGCTCCAAAATCAATCAGCTCTAATTCTAATTCTTCTGGATCAAGACCTGCTGCGGGAATTCTAAAATTACAGGTATGGTCAAACATAAATTCTACTGAACCTGATGTCCCTAAACTACCGTTACATTTGTTAAAATAACTGCGAACATTGGCAACGGTTCTGGTATTGTTATCGGTAGCAGTTTCAACTAGAATAGCAATTCCGTGTGGGGCGTAACCTTCAAACAGTACCTCTTTAAAATCGCCTAAGCTTTTATCACTTGCACGTTTAATGGCGCGCTCTACATTGTCTTTGGGCATGTTGATTGCCTTTGCATTTTGTATAACGGCTCTTAATCTTGAATTAGCATCTGGATCAGGACCGCCATCTTTTACTGCCATTACAATATCTTTCCCGATACGTGTAAAGGCCTTAGACATTGCAGACCATCGTTTCATTTTACGCGCCTTTCTAAACTCAAAAGCTCTTCCCATTTCTAAATTCTATTATTCATTAGTGAAACAAATTTACTGTTTTTTAATTTTTAGGCAAATGTATTGTTGACCATTTACTCACTATCAATAATGCCCTCAATAGTTTTAGCCAATTTAAAATCCTTTTCGGTTACGCCTTCGGCATCGTGAGTGTTTAAGCGAATGTGTAGAGAATTATAGACATTAGACCAGTCTGGGTGATGTCCTTGTGCTTCGCATTCAAACGCAATGCGTGTCATCACTGAAAATGCTTCTTTAAAATTCTCAAATTCAAAAGAGGTTTCTATGGCACCATCAATATATTCCCAACCTTCTAGCTGTTCTAATTTTTTTTCAATTTCTACTAAATTTAATTTTTCCATTTTTTATTCTATTTTTAATATTATACTTTAGGTTTTAATTTAAAATGATGTTCTCAAGATAATCAATTATTGTAGTTTACCCTATTACATGGTCATTAATAATTTCTTCGTAGGTGGTTTGATAATTTTTAGGCAGCTTATTTTCTTTAGGTAAAACCGCTAAATAGCGCTCTTCGTTGGTGGTATAAACTCTTTTGAATAGGGGATTAAAATTCCCAACACGCTTTAAAATTTCCTGAATAAATTCCTCATGATGCACCAAATCATTACTACCTAAGTGATACACTCCTGTTTTACTTTTGCTCACCAAATAATGTATTTGTTGGGTTAGTTTACTGTCGTGGGTTACATTCACCACTAAGTTGGGAAAAACTTCAACAGGTTCGTTATTGGCGATATTGGTTTTCATTTCTTTTACTCGTGGCGAACCGTTCCCAAAAACCATTGGGACTCTAAGAATCGCCATTTTTTCTTTGGGCATGCGTAAAAGCATGTTTTCTATCTTTATTTTTAAACGTCCATAAATACTTTCTGAAAGGGTTTTGTCGGTTTCATAGGATGGGTACTTACTATAGGCATCAAACACATTTGCTGAAGAAATAAAATAGAGTTTGCATTCCTTTTGCAACACATATTCGACTAGATGTTCATGGGCAGTTATTTGAGCAGCAAAATCTCCCCGAAGTGCTGAGATAATAATATCTGGTTTTATTGGGGTCAGAATATTGTGAATATCATCTTCTTCTAAATTATATTTAAAAAACTGACGGTTGTTTTCAAACGTTTTTCGGGCTGAAAAATAAGTACCAAACGTATTAAAGTAGTTGCACAACTCTTTGTATATGGCATTCCCGATAAAGCCACTAGCCCCTAAAATAAGTATCTTCTTTTTCTCCACTGATAAATGTGTACACTATTAAAATTACTTTTTTGCTCGGTTTTATGTTGGTATTGTATTTTAATAAAAAGAATTTCCCTTGACTCTAAATAGCGTTTATCTTTTTTTGAAAATCGCCTTTTAGCATAGTTATTCAGCATTTTGCTTCACTCCATACTAACGGCGCAGAAATGCAGTTGACTTTGCCTCGGAGATAAATATCTTTTTTTATTGTTTTTTATAAAACGGTAGTTTAACTATGGTAGCAGAAATAGCATTTTTCCTAATTTGAATATAAATTTTAGTGCCTAAAGCCGCTTTATCTGCCTTAACGTATCCCAAACCTATGCCTTTACCCATAGATGGCGACATGGTTCCCGAAGTTACAATGCCTATTAGATGTCCATTTTCATCCACGATTTCATAATCATGCCTTGGAATACCCCTTTCATCTAGCTCAAAAGCAATCAGTTTCCTTTTAGAGCCTAACTCTTTTTCTTTCTCTAAATGATCACTATTTACAAAATCTTTAGTGAATTTGGTTACCCAACCTAAACCAGCTTCCAATGGCGAAGTGGTATCATTTATATCATTCCCGTACAAGCAATAGCCCATTTCTAAACGTAAAGTATCCCTTGCCGCTAAACCAATAGGCTTAATACCAAAGGAGGCACCCGCCTCAAAAACTTGAGTCCAAATTTGTGCTACTTCTTCATTTTTACAATAAATTTCGAATCCGCCAGAACCAGTATAACCTGTAGCAGAAATAATTACGTTTTCAATTCCGGCAAAATCAGCTACTTCAAAGGTATAAAATTTGATAGCCAATAAATCTAATGAAGTTAAAGACTGCATCGCTTCAACAGCCTTTGGGCCTTGAATAGCTAAAAGAGAATAATTATCTGAAAGATCACGCATTTCAGCCTTAAAACTGTCGTTGTACTTTGAAATATGATTCCAATCTTTCTCGATATTTGATGCGTTTACAACCAGTAAATATTGCTCTTCTTTAATCTTATAAATTATTAAATCGTCAACAATACCTCCAGTTTCATTGGGTAAACAACTGTATTGTGCTTTTCCGACTTCTAACTTCGACGCATCATTAGAACTTACTTTTTGTATTAAATCTAAAGCTTTAGGGCCACTAATTAAAAATTCACCCATGTGCGAAACATCAAAAACACCAACCCCACTGCGCACTGTTTCATGTTCAACAGTTACTCCTTCATAAGATACTGGCATATTAAAGCCAGCAAAAGGAACTAATTTAGCTCCCAATTTTTCATGTATTTGCGTTAAAGCAGTATTTTTCATGCGATTGATTTTTTTATTTTGGTTACAAATTTATCGAAAATAAACTGATGCCCACTAAATGATTTTTATTGTTTATTTAATTATTTGTAGTTTTCTCCAATTAAATTAAATAGGTAAATTTAATTTGAAAGTAATATCTGTAAACAGTGGCTAAAATTATTTTAGGTCAACCATATTTAATGTTATTTTAAATTTCGCAGTTATGAAAATATTATACATTCACTTTTTACTTATTTTACTCAGCTCTTTAGCCTATCCGCAGGATATTCCAACCGATTATTTGTCTTCAGATTTTCATAAAGACAGGCGCGAAAAAGTCCGAAAGTTAATGCCAGCAAATAGTGTTTCCGTTTTCTTTGCCAACGCAGAACGAAATCGCGCAAATGATGTGGACTATATATATCACCAAGATCCTAATTTTTACTATTTAACTGGGTATAAAGAACCTAATTCTGTATTGATTATCTATAGCGCAGATCAGAAAGACGAAGCAGGAAACACCTATGATGAACAAATTTTTGTTCAAAAAAGAGATGCAAGATCAGAACAGTGGAATGGTAAAAGGCTCGGAGTAGAGGGAGTAAAAAATAAACTTGGTTTTAAAATGGCTTTTAATGCAGAGGAATTTGCAAGTTTCTCAATAGACTTTAAATCATTCGATAACGTACTTTTTTATAATTTTAAAAATGATTATCGAAATAGTGATGATGATGCTGATTTGTATGATTTAATAAAGGCATTTAAAGAAAAAGCCTATTATCCAGAAAATTATGATGAAAGAAAACAACAGCTTTACACAACCATAAAATCTACTGAAGTGGAGAATAGTGCCAATGTAGCACAAACCTTAGGACGTTATTTAAACAATGATGAAGCCCTGAAAAACGATCCACTTTTAGCTGGTTTTGTCAACGCTAAAGATGATAATCTAAGAAAAGAAATTCAAGATAAAATTGCGCTTGAATTACAAGCCAGTAATCTAAATTCTATCTTGATAGATGAAATTATGAGTACATTAAGAGAAACAAAAACCAACGAGGAAATGGTGCTCTTGAAAAAAGCTATCGAAATATCTGCTGTGGGACAGGTGGAGATAATGAAAGCCATGCACCCAAATATGTCCGAATCAGAAATACAAGGAGTTCACGAATTTGTTTATAAAAAGTACGGAGCGGAGTATGAGGGGTATCCTTCTATTGTTGGCGGAGGTAATAACGGCTGTATTTTGCATTATATTGAAAATAATAAAACCAAAGTAGGAAATGATTTGGTATTGATGGATTTAGGTGCCGAGTACCGCGGCTATACTGCCGATGTAACCAGAACTATTCCCGCAAATGGAAAGTTTTCTCCTGAACAAAAGGCAGTTTATGCTATTGTTTATGATGCGCAAGAGGCTGGTATAAAAGCAAGTGTCGTTGGTGCTCCTTTTCAAGCGCCAGGCAAAGCCGCTTCGGAAGTTGTAGTCGCTGGACTTATTAAATTGGGTATTATTTCTGAGGCAAGCCAAGCAAGAACCTATTTCCCGCACGGAACCTCACATTATTTGGGTTTAGATGTGCACGATAAGGGCACTTATGGCCCTTTTAAACCTAACACGGTAATCACTGTTGAACCAGGAATTTATATTCCTGAAGGTAGTGATTGTGATAAAAAATGGTGGGGAATTGCTGTAAGAATAGAAGACGACATTCTTATTACAGAACAAGGTCCTGTAAATTTATCAGCCATGGCACCCAGAACCATAGAAGCCATAGAAGCGATGATGAAAAAGTCTAGCGCCTTGGATGATTTTAATCTTCCGAAATTAGATTAATGACCTGTAGTATTCCTAAAAAAAAATATTAAAATCGACAAACTCCTAAGATTAGCTACCTTATATCCACAAATATTACTTGTTGAAAATTAATTTTTTGAAGCTCAGCACAGGTCTAAATGGGAGAGACCATAAAATTAAAATTTTTCTTACAAATTACGATATAAAGAAATGTGGGTATAGCTTAACTTGGTTGAGGTAGGCATCTGCATTTAGTGAAATTAAAATAGTTAAAATCAGTGCTATATTTGGAATGTAAATTTTATTGAAGTAAAAATTCTTTTAATTCTTCGTAAACCGATATTTTAATTGACTTTTTCTTTTTTTTCATTTGTTTGAAAATTTTCTCAGGGATATCAATATTTTCCTTGATGGTATCTTCCACAATATCTAAAAACTTAACAGGATGAGCTGTTTCTAAAAAAATTCCGTAGGTATTTGGATTTTGCTCTTGGTATTTTTTTAAGCCTAAATACCCAACAGCCCCATGTGGATCGGCAATATAATTAAACTCGCTGTAGAGTTCAAGCATCGCCTCTTTTGTTTGCTCATCAGTAAAGGAGTAAGACGATAAATGCTTAGAAAGGCTTTTTAAATCATTGTTATACATATGACGAATACGCACAAAATTACTAGGATCGCCAACATCCATAGCATTAGAAATAGTGGCGATGGATGGTTGAGGTTCGTAAAAATCGGTTTGCATAAAGCGGGGTACCACATCATTTACATTAGTTGCTGCTATAAAATGTTTTACAGGCATTCCTAAATTTTGTGCTACCATTCCAGCACAAATATTACCAAAATTACCACTAGGAATAGAAAAAACGATGTCCTTACCTTTTGATTTGATTTCTTTATAGGCGAATAAAAAGTAAAAAAGCTGCGGCAACCAACGTGCTACATTGATGGAATTCGCCGATGTTAACTGTTTGTTTTTAGTGATTTCTTCCTCTAAAAAAGCAGTTTTCACCATTTTTTGGCAATCGTCAAAAGTACCATTAACCTCTAAAGCTGTAATGTTTTTACCCAGTGTAGTTAACTGTTTTTCTTGAATATCACTTACTTTACCGCTGGGGTAGAGAATAACCACTTGAACGCCTTTTACTCCCAAAAAACCATTAGCCACCGCACCACCCGTATCGCCAGAGGTAGCCACAAGTACCGTAATTTCCGATGTATTATTTTCTGAAAAAAGGCCTAAACATCGCGCCATAAAACGCGCACCGACATCTTTAAATGCCAGCGTAGGCCCATGAAAAAGCTCTAAAGTGGCGATATGATCTGTGATGTGAACTAGGGGAAAATCAAAATCTAAAACTTCAGTAAGAATTTCTTTTAATTTCTCATCATCAATATCTTCATGCACAAATTGTCGAATTGCCGTAAAAGCAATTTCAACCTTTGATAGACTTTCAATTTTATCAAAAAAATCTTTTGCTAGTGGCGTAATTTTTTCAGGAAAATACAAACCTCGATCTGGAGCGATGCCTTTAATTACCGCATCTTTAAAACTTACATTTGCCGCTTTTTGGTTCAGACTATAAAAGTTCATTTCTTTTTATTTTTAAATGGATATTTTTTTAATTATTTTCCTCAAGGGCGCTTCAATAAACTGATAACTTAGCGCCGCAATAATCACTAAAATCGCTAAGGAAATATAGAATTTAGCAGTTTCATTATTTATATTATGATCTTTTAAAATTGCTTTCGTCCATGCAAAAATAGGACTCTGTAAAATATAAATCCCGTAGCTTATCTCTCCTAAAAAAATTAGCGTCTTATATTCTGAAATTTTGGTTAAAACACCCTCATTCATTGAAAAACAGATGATTAAAGGAATAAAAACCAAGGCCAATAAACCATTGTGAAACTCAAAATAGATATTATAATATAGGATAGCAGGAAGCAAACAGACTAAAAATAAAATTAGAAAATCATAATTTTTTTTAGCCGTTGACCATCGTTTTACAAAAAATAATCCCGATAAATTACCTATTAAAAATTCTGACAAATGCATTGGCGGAAAATAGAACAATAACTCGTGACTCTTTGATGGATAGCCTTGATACCAAGTGGAATACATTCCCCAATGAAACAGCAATTGACTAATGATAAAAAAGGGAATTATGACGAAACATAATTTTTTCAACGAAAATTTGGCATAGTATCTATTAAATAATAAGGGAAACAGCGCGTAGAAAAAGAATTCAACCGCCAAAGACCAAGCAGGAAAATTAAAGGATAATGCTTTGCCAGGAATCCAACTTTGAACCATGAATAGATTTAAAAAAAAATCACCGAAATCACCATCATTATGATATCGTAATTTGAACACTAAGAGAATAAGCAATGCTAAAAAATATACAGGATAAATACGAGCAAATCTATTTTTGATATAGGCCAAGAATTCTACTTTCTTGTGCTGATGATAGGCAATAATCATAATAAAACCAGAAAGAAGAAAAAAGTAGCTCACCGCTATATTTCCTTGTTTAAAAAAAGGGTGCAATTCTTCAAGATTAAAAGGATACACCTCTAGCCCAAAATGATAAATTACTACAGCTATAGCCGCTATAAATCTAGAAAATGTTAACTGATCTAACCTCAAAATTGTCTGATTTGTCGATGTTCAAATTACTAAAATTAAGCTTATTTATAAAATTTTAATTCCTTCTTTATTTATTTTTGATACATGAATATCATAATCTATACCTATTTTTTGATATATTTCACTCATGGCTTGTGCTACTTTTTGCGCCATAATTTCACCTTTGCTCAACGCAAAAATTGAAGGTCCAGAGCCCGAAATTCCACAACCTAAAGCCCCAGTTTCAAGAGCTTTTTGCTTTACAGCATCAAAACCAGGAATTAGGATAGATCGGATAGGCTCTATAATATGATCTTCAAGGGAACGACCAATTAAATCATAATCCTCCGTAAAAAGTCCGGCAATTAATCCACCCAAATTTCCCCATTGCTTGATGCCGTCTTCTAACGAAATGGTGGTTTTTAAAATCCGTCTTGAATCCAATGTTTTTATTTCAATTTGTGGATGAATAACGGTGGAGAATAATTCACTAGGCGTGTTAATTTTTACAATGTCTAAGGGTTGATAGCTACGAACCAAAGTAAATCCACCAAATAGGGCAGGAGCTACATTATCGGCATGGGCAACGCCGCTCGCCAAACGTTCGCCTTCCATAGCAAATTTTACCAACTGCAAAGGCGAAAAGGGTTTGCCTATTAATTGGTTCATAGCCCAAACAGCACCTGCGGCACTTGCGGCACTACTGCCAATACCACTGCCAGCTTTAATTTTTTTATAAATTTCTATCTCAAAACCACCTTTGTAATTGCTTTCTGCCAAGAACGCTAAGCCCGCAACACCCGCAACATTTTGCAAGGTTTCGGTAGGTAAATCTTGACCTGTAAGTTTGGTGATTTTAATGCCTTTTTCTTTGGTTTTTCTCACCACCATTTCATCACCTACAGCATCTAGAGCTAGGCCAAGTACATCAAAACCGCAAGATACATTAGCAATAGTTGCAGGGCAGAAAACTCTTATTTCATTAACTGTCATTGGCTTTTTTTTAAAAGTTTCCTATTCTTATAATATCTGCAAAAATTCCAGAAGCAGTTACTTCTGCTCCGGCTCCAGCACCTTTTATAATCATGGGTTGATTAGGGTATCTTTTAGTATAAAACAGTACAATATTATCGCTACCTTCTAAATTGTAAAAATCGTGCCCAATCGGAATTTGTTGCAGACCAACACTGGCTTTTCCATTTTCGTATTTTGCTACATATTTTAGTTTACAATCTTTTTCGGTAGCGTCCTTATATATTTTTTGAAAATGATGTTCATACTTAACTAAGGAATCAAAAAAAGCTTCATTGGTGCTTGTTTTTAAACTTTCTTGGGTTAAGAACGACTCATTTTCAATTTCATTAATATCAATTTTCTGACCACTTTCACGCGCTAAAATTAATATTTTGCGCATCACATCAATACCACTTAAATCTATTTTTGGGTCTGGTTCCGTGTAACCTTCATGTTGCGCTTGCTTTACAATATCATGAAAAGTGGTGGTTTCGTTAAAATTATTGAAGACGAAGTTTAAACTGCCAGATAAAACTGCCTGAATTTTTAAAATTTCATCCCCAGAGGCTATTAAATTTTTAAGCGTATCAATAATCGGTAAACCAGCCCCTACATTGGTTTCAAATAAAAATGGAGCATTATATTTACGTGCTAAATCTTTTAAATTTCTATAATTTTCGTAGTCCGATGAGCAGGCTATTTTATTACAGGTAACCACAGAAATACTATTTTTTAAGTATGATGCGTAAGTTTCAGAAACTTTATCGCTAGCCGTATTGTCCACGAATATACTATTTCTAAAATTCAGTTTTTTAATGGTTTCAAAAAAGTTTTCCTTGTTTGCTTTTTCGCCTTCTTTTAGGGTACTTTCCCAATTTTTTAAAGGAATTCCGTCTTCGTCGAAAGCCATGGTTCTCGAATTAGAAATGCCAACAACTCGAATATTTAATTTTAGATTTTCTTTTAAATATTTTTTCTGTTGTTGAATTTGGTTTAAGAATTTGGTACCCACATTCCCAACGCCCATCACAAAAAGATTAAGCTGTTTTGTATTGTCTTCAAAAAAGACCTCATGTAAGGTGTTTAAAGCTTTTTTTACATCATCTTTTACAATGACTGCCGAAATATTTCGTTCCGATGCTCCTTGAGCAATAGCCCTGATATTCACATTATTCTTCCCTAAAGTGCTAAACATTTTACCGCTGAGGCCTTGATGACTTTTCATATTATCTCCCACAAGGGCAATAATAGCAAGGTTTTTTTCGGCCACAGTTGGTTTTATTTTCCCTAAACTAATTTCATATTCAAAAGCTTCATTAATTACTTGTACCGCTTTATCCGCATCAGTTTCGGCAATTCCAATGCAAATTGAATGTTCAGAAGAAGCTTGTGTGATAAGCACTACACTTATCTCAGCCTGCGATAATACTTCAAAAAAACGTTTTGATATTCCAGGAATACCGATCATTCCAGAGCCTTCTAAAGATAATAAGGCCATATTTTCAACATGACTAATACCTCTAACCGTTCTTCCTTTTTCATTCTTATTTTTAGTAATTAAAGTGCCTTCATTTGCATCATCAAATGTATTTTTTATGACTATTGAAATCCCCTTTGAAAGTACAGGTTGTATGGTTGGTGGGTATAAAACCTTGGCGCCAAAATGCGAAAGTTCCATCGCCTCTTCATAGGAAATGTGAGGAATAGCCATGGCTTGTTTTACGATTTTTGGATTTGCCGTGTACATACCACTAACATCAGTCCAAATTTCTAGGATTTCAGCATCAATGGCACTCGCAACGATAGCGGCAGTATAATCCGAACCACCACGGCCTAAGGTGGTGGCCTCATTATTCATTGACGAAGCTATAAAGCCTGCCATGACTACAATATTTTCTTTAACAGTTGAAAAATACTCAGCACAATTTTCATTGGTTGTTGTAAAATTAACGGTTGCTTTACCAAAAGCACTATTGGTTTTAACGAGCTCTCTACTATCTTTATACCTTGCATTTAGCTGTTCTACCACAAAAAATTCGCTAATAACATAAGAGGATAATAGCTCGCCGTAACTCACAATTTTATCAGATAACTTGGGTGTAATTTCTCCGATTAAGTACGCGCCTTCTAATAAGGTTTCTAAGGTGTTTAATTCACTTTTAACCTTGCTTAAAACCTTGCTTTGATTTGCAATTGGAATTAATTCTTTAATGGTCGTTAGGTGTCGTTCTTCAATTTCTTTAAGAACAATTTTATAATTCGTATCTTGGTTTGATGCCAAACTGGCAGTTTTTATGAGTAAATCCGTGACACCACCTAAAGCTGAAACCACAACTACTGTTTTATCGGCTTTAGATTTTATAACTATATTTTTAACTAAACGTATATTTTGTGCGTTGGCCACTGAGGTACCACCAAATTTTAAAACTTTCATTTTGTAAAAAAATTAAATTGACAAGAGAATAGGTGCATATTTATGCAAAAAAACCGACGTGTAACTATAGCAGATTACCCCAAAGGGGTTGTGGTGTTGTTTATGATAGTTGCATCACAATTTATAAAATCAGAAGAATAATTGAATATAATGTCCATTTTAATTTTTAATATCTTAAGGACGAATTGATTTGAACTTTTCGGATTACGGCAAAAAAGAACAATTTTTAAGTAAATGGAAAAAGTTTAAATCAGTTCTATCTACTCAAATGTAGTATTTTTGATTTCCTTATCAAATGATTTCTGGAATTTTTGCGGAATTATCAAATAATTTCAAATAATTTTATCGAATGAAGATTTTTAGTGCACAACAAATTTATGATGCTGATAAATTGACTATTGAAAAGCAAAAAATAGGAAGTGAAGAACTGATGGAACGCGCCTCCATTCAAATTTTTAACTGGTTACATTTACGCCTCCAAGGGGCGCCGGTAAAAATTCATATTTTTTGTGGTATCGGTAATAATGGTGGTGATGGTATTGCCGTGGCGCGTCATTTAAAAGATTATGGATATCACATTGAGGTACATGTTGTTAATTACAGTGATAAAAGGTCTGAAGATTTTCTATTGAATTTAAAGCGATTAAAAGAGCGAAAAATTTGGCCTAATTATATTCAAAAAGATACTGACCTTCCAGTTATTGCTCCGCAAGACATCCTTATTGATGCTATTTTCGGAATTGGTCTAAATCGCAATCCAGATAAATGGGTCGTAGCTTTAATAGAACATATAAATTCTTCACAAGCCTTTGTACTTTGTATTGATATGCCCTCAGGATTATATACAGACAAAGGCAACAGCAATAGAAAAGGTATTATAAAAGGGAATTATGTACTGAGTTTCCAAAATCCTAAACTAGTGTTTTTTTTGCCAGAATCAGGAATATTTGTTGAACAGTGGGAAGTGTTAGATATTGGTATTGATGCTGAATATTTAGCAAACACCCCAGCAGATTTCGAATTGATTGGAAAAAGCGAGGTTTTACTTTTGTACATTCCTAGAGAAAAGTTTTCTCATAAAGGCACATTTGGGCACGCCCTCTTAATAGGCGGTAGTTATGGCAAAATAGGTTCCGTTCAATTGAGTTCAAGGGCATGCTTATTTTCTGGAAGTGGCTTGGTTACAGCACTAGTGCCAAAATGTGGTTATGTACCTATGCAAACTGCCTTGCCAGAAATAATGGTGCTGACGGGTAAAAACGAGGAAGTTATTTCTGAAATAGTATTTGATTTTACACCGAATGTTATTGGAATTGGAATAGGTTTAGGAACTTCAGAAGAAGTACAAACGGCATTCTCAAAATTTTTACAGACAAATAAAATTCCTTTAGTAATTGATGCTGATGGTATAAATATGTTAGCAATACATCAGCAACTTTTAAAAAATTTACCGCCTAAAACAGTGTTAACCCCACATCCTAAAGAATTACAACGTTTGATTGGGGATTGGAAAGATGATTTTGAAAAACTAAAAAAGGCAAAAGCGTTTTCTGAAAAATACGATTGTATTTTAGTCATTAAAGGTGCTAATACCATGACCATTTATAAAAATAAAGGTTATATTAATACCACAGGAAATCCAGGAATGGCCACAGCAGGGAGTGGAGATGTTTTAACAGGAATAATTACAGGACTTATGGCGCAAGGTTATGAAGCGCTAAATGCAGCTATTTTTGGTGTTTATTTACATGGTCGAGCAGGCGATTTGGCTATTGAAAATTATGGTTATCAAGCGTTAACTGCCTCTGCAATAATTGATGCTTTAGGTTATGCTTACATTGATCTGTTTCAAGGGCCAAAAAATCCAGAATTACAGGAAAATCCAGAAAATTAAAATTTAGATATAGACCACTCAATTAAAAAATTGACTAATTACTTGGCTCTAATTCGTTTTTTTACCCAGGCTAGTGCATTGTCGTATTCAATAAAAAATTTCATTGGATTTTTATAGAAAAGCTTTTCTATTTTAAAGTTGTGCATATCAATCTCTTTTATTGAAACTACGGCAAATGCTTTTAAATTTTCAATCTCACGGATATAACTATAAATAGTTGGATCTATGGCGTAAGAATTTTTTCGAAGACTTATGTAGCCAAATTTTTTATTTCTGAAATGAATTTCAGAAATACCTATAATTTGATATGCCCTTTCTAATGTCAAAGTTGCTCCCTCTTCAAAAATAGCAACCATATAATCATCAAATACTTGAATTATTCCAGTGTCAAGATGATATTCACGAACGATGATTTTATTCTTCGATGGTTCAATTCTCATTCCCCTTAATTTATATAATGTGTCTCGAATACGAAAGTACTATTAAGGAAAGCGGTCATGAAAAATACTAGATAAAACGCTTAAATATCGTTTAAGTAGCTTTAAATATTAACTACCTATATAAAGATGAAAGTAAAAGCTTACTGTTAAAAAAATTATAGTATCAAATTTGTTTCCTAATTTGAGATGCTAAAGGCTTCAAAATGAAACAATAAAAAAAGACTACCTTTTTAGGATAGTCTTTTTTTTATCATTTTTAAATAATAGCTACTAAGCTTTTGACTTTTTCTCAGATTTTTCAATTTTTATGGTCAATTCTTGTTTTTCTTTATCTAAATCCATAAAAATAGTATCGCCTTCTTCTAGTTTAGAACTAACAATTTCTTCCGCTAGAGCGTCTTCAATATACTTTTGAATGGCTCTTTTTAAGGGTCTTGCACCATATTGTTTGTCAAATCCTTTTTCAGCGATATAGTCTTTTGCCTCATCTGAAAGTTTCAATTCATATCCAATATCCTTAATGCGTAACAATAATTTACGTAATTCGATATTTATAATTTTATGAATGTCCTCTTTTTCTAAAGGATTAAAAACAACAACATCATCAATTCTATTCAAGAATTCTGGAGCAAATGCTTTTTTCAAAGCATTCTCAATAACACCTTTTTGATAGGTGTCCGTTTGCGATTTTATCGCAGCAGTTCCAAAACCAACGCCTTGTCCAAAATCTTTTAATTGTCGGGCGCCAATATTGGAAGTCATAATAATAATCGTATTTCTAAAATCTATTTTACGACCTAAACTATCTGTTAAAAAACCATCATCCAACACTTGAAGCATCATATTAAATACATCAGGGTGCGCTTTTTCAATTTCATCTAAAAGTACCACAGCATAAGGCTTGCGACGCACTTTTTCAGTTAATTGCCCACCTTCTTCATAGCCAACATACCCTGGAGGTGCGCCTACTAATCGAGAGATGGCAAATTTTTCCATGTATTCACTCATATCAATACGGATAAGCGCATCTTCAGAGTCGAATAATTCTTTAGCCAGTACTTTTGCTAATTGGGTTTTACCAACCCCAGTTTGACCTAGAAAAATAAAAGAACCAATTGGCTTGTTAGGGTCTTTAAGTCCAGCCCTGTTCCGTTGAATAGCTTTCGCCACTTTCTCCACAGCTTCATCTTGGCCAATCACGCTACCTTTAATAAGAGCAGGTAACTCATAAAGTTTGGTGATTTCTGTTTGTGCTATTCTGTTTACAGGAATACCACTCATCATAGAAACTACATCTGCAACATTGTCCTCAGTTACTGTTTCTCTGTGCAGTTTACTTTCTTCTTCCCAATTTTCTTGTGCAATAGCAAGATCTTTTTCAATCTTTTTTTCATCATCTCGAAGCTTCGCAGCCTCTTCATAACGTTGTTTTTTAACCACCGTATTTTTTAGTTCACGCACATCTTCTAGTTGTTTTTCAAGTTCTAGAATTTGTTTTGGAACATCCATATTAATTATATGTACTCTTGATCCGGCTTCATCTAGAGCGTCAATTGCCTTGTCTGGCAGAAAACGATCGGTCATGTATCTATTGGTTAACTTTACACAGGCGATAATAGATTCATCGGTATAAGTAACGTTATGGTGATCTTCGTATTTACCTTTAATGTTCATTAAAATTTCGATAGTTTCATCGACGGTAGTCGGTTCTACAATCACTTTTTGAAAACGACGCTCTAAAGCACCATCTTTTTCAATATATTGTCTATATTCGTCTAAAGTTGTAGCACCAATACATTGTATTTCGCCTCTGGCTAGAGCAGGTTTAAACATGTTTGAAGCATCTAAACTTCCTGTTGCCCCACCAGCACCAACAATTGTGTGAATTTCATCAATAAAAAGGATTATATCATCATTCTTTTCAAGTTCATTCATGACCGCTTTCATACGTTCTTCAAACTGTCCGCGGTATTTGGTACCTGCGACTAAGGAAGCTAAATCAAGGGTAACTACACGTTTGTTGAATAGAATTCTAGAGACCTTTTTATTGATAATCCGCAAGGCTAAACCTTCCGCAATGGCACTTTTACCAACACCTGGTTCACCAATTAATAAAGGATTGTTCTTTTTTCTTCTACTTAAAATTTGAGAAACTCTTTCAATTTCTTTTTCTCTACCCACAACAGGGTCTAGCTTATTTTCTTCGGCCATCTGGGTTAAATCGCGACCAAAATTATCTAAAACAGGGGTTTTAGATTTTTTATTTGCTTTTTGACTGGCAGCACCACCGCCAAAAGAAGCATCTTTATTTTCTCCTAAATCATCTGAGTCGTTTGAAAAAGATTCAGATGTAGGCGGACTTACGTAATCGTCGTCACTAGTGATCATCGATTTAAATTGCTCCTTAACTCCATCATAATCCACTTTCAACTTGTGTAATAACTTAGTTGTTGGGTCATTTTCGTTTCTGAGAATACACAACAATAAGTGCGCGGTATTAATAGAAGAGCTTTGAAAAAGTTTAGCTTCTAAAAAAGTAGTTTTTAAAGCACGTTCTGCCTGTCTTGTTAAGTGCAAATTCTTTTTGTCTTTTTGCATGGGACTGGCATTTGGGTTTGCGGGACTTAAAATTTCCACCTTTCTTCTAAGGTGGTTTAAATCCACATCAAGTGCATCTAAAATACTTATAGCTTTTCCGCTTCCATCACGCAATAAGCCAAGCATTAAATGCTCAGTGCCTATAAAATCGTGACCAAGTCTTAATGCTTCTTCCTTACTGTAAGCGATTACGTCTTTTACTCTTGGTGAAAAATTATCATCCATATATTTTGCTTTCGACATTAAAAATAGTAAATCTATCTCAAACAATAACAAATACTGTACCTATATTCGTTAAAGATTATCTAAAAGACGGAAAAAAGCGCATATAAACAACAAAAAGCAATTGATTTTATAAATAACGATATTGTTTTTTATGTTGATAAATTCTTGAATAAACTCTTCAATAAATGTTTTGAAAGCGCCGATTTTCTGTATATTGGCATGTTTTTTAACCTAGTAAATAATATAAGATTTTAAAATGGCAGAAGGAGAAAAATTAATTCCTATCAACATTGACGATGAAATGAAATCCGCTTACATTGATTATTCAATGTCGGTCATTGTGTCACGTGCTTTACCAGATGTTAGGGATGGTTTAAAACCAGTACATAGAAGAGTTTTGTTTGGAATGTATGAGTTGGGCGTCAGGTCCTCAAGTGCACACAAAAAGTCTGCTCGTATTGTGGGTGAGGTTTTAGGTAAATATCACCCTCACGGAGATACCTCAGTATATGATTCTATGGTGCGGATGGCACAAGAATGGAGTTTGCGTTACATGCTCGTTGATGGGCAAGGAAACTTTGGTTCTGTAGATGGCGATAGCCCTGCGGCGATGCGTTACACCGAAGCTCGAATGCGTAAAATTGCCGACGACATGTTGATTGATATTGACAAGGACACGGTAGATCACCAATTAAATTTTGACGACTCATTACAGGAGCCAAAAGTTTTACCGACAAGAATACCTAACCTTTTAGTTAATGGTGCTTCCGGGATTGCAGTTGGTATGGCGACCAATATGCCGCCTCATAACTTAACAGAAGTTGTGGATGGTACCATAGCCTATATTGAGAATAATGACATTGAAATTGATGAACTTATTACTTACATAAAAGCTCCCGATTTCCCCACAGGTGGTATTATTTACGGGTATGATGGCGTAAAAGAAGCTTTTCATACAGGTCGTGGTAGGGTCGTAATGCGCGCCAAAGCATCTTTCGAAGAAGTGCAAGGCAGAGAAAGTATTATTGTTACCGAAATTCCTTATCAGGTGAATAAGGCTGATATGATTAAAAAAACAGCCGATCTTGTCAATGAAAAGAAAATTGAGGGTATTTCAACCATCAGAGACGAATCGGATAGAAATGGAATGCGCATTGTGTACATTCTAAAAAGAGACGCCATTCCGAATATTGTTCTGAATACCTTATATAAGTACACCGCTTTACAAACTTCCTTCAGTGTTAATAATATTGCGCTTGTCAATGGCAGGCCGCAAATGCTGAATGTAAAAGAAATGATTCACTATTTTGTGGAGCATAGACATGAAGTTGTCGTTCGTAGAACCACTTTTGAACTTAAAAAAGCAGAAGACAGAGCCCATATTTTAGAAGGTTTAATTATTGCATCGGATAATATTGATGAAGTGATTAAAATTATTAGAGCCTCTTCTAATGCTGATGAAGCGAGAGAGAATTTAATGGAACGCTTTAAACTGACAGAAATTCAGGCTAAGGCTATTGTTGAAATGCGTCTTCGTCAGTTAACAGGCCTAGAACAAGATAAATTACGTGCGGAATACGACGAAATTTTAAAAACTATTGAAGATTTAAAAGATATTCTTGCTCATAAAGAGCGCAGAATGCAGATTATAAAGGATGAATTATTAGAGGTAAAAGAAAAATATGGCGACGCACGTCGTTCAGAAATTAATTTTGCGGGTGGTGATTTAAGTATGGAAGATATGATTCCTGATGAGCAAGTAGTGATTACTATATCTCACGCAGGATATATTAAGCGTACGGCTTTATCAGAATATAAAACGCAAAACAGAGGTGGTGTAGGTCAAAAAGCATCTTCTACTCGAAATGAAGATTTCTTGGAACATTTATTTGTAGGTACCAATCACCAATACATGTTGTTCTTTACGCAAAAAGGAAAATGTTTCTGGATGCGGGTTTATGAAATTCCAGAAGGCAGCAAATCATCAAAGGGAAGAGCGATACAAAACTTAATCAGTATTGAAAATGGGGATAGTGTAAAAGCTTTTATCTGCACGCAAGACCTAAAGGATGAAGCATACGTAAATAGTCATTATGTGATTATGGCGACTAAAAAAGGTATTGTTAAAAAAACATCTTTAGAGCAATATTCTAGACCACGGCAAAATGGAATTAATGCCATTAGCGTTAGGGAAGATGATGAATTATTAGAAGCAAAATTAACTACAGGAGCTAGTCAAATATTTTTAGGACTAAAATCTGGTAAGGCCATACGTTTTGAAGAAAGTAAAACCAGACCTATGGGAAGAAACGCTTCTGGGGTTCGTGGAATAACTTTAGCTGATGAAAATGATGAGGTTATTGGGATGGTTTCTGTACACAATTTTGAGGAAGAAATTCTTGTAGTTTCTGAAAAAGGGTATGGAAAAAGATCCAGTATTGATGATTACCGCGTAACTAATAGAGGTGGAAAAGGTGTAAAAACCATTTCGATCACAGAAAAAACAGGCGGACTTGTTGCTATTAAAAACGTATCAGACTCCGATGATTTAATGATTATCAATAAATCAGGGATTGCGATTAGAATGAGTGTCGAAGATTTAAGAGTAATGGGAAGAGCCACACAAGGCGTTCGTTTAATTAATATTAAAGGTAGCGATTCTATTGCGGCTGTTGCTAAAGTTATGAAAGATGAAGACGCCGTTGAAGATACAGGTATAAACGATTTAGACGTGAATCCAGAAAATGGCACGGCTCTTGATAATAATGAACCCGAAACCGAAGAATAAATACTAAATTTAAACAAAAGTAAAGATGAAAACTAAAATTTTAATATTGGCTGCAATGTCATACACCATGGTTGGTTTTTCTCAGAAGAATGAGATTAAAGCAGTTGAGAAAGCCCTAAAAAGTGGTAACCTTGCTGAGGCAAAAATAGCACTTGAAAGTGCGAATAGCTTAATAGGTAGTGCCGATGAAAAAACCAAATCGCATTATTATTTTTTAAAAGGGGAAACCTATGCTCAATTAGCTAAAAAGGGAGATGCTGGTGCTTTTGATACTGCAATTAGTGCTTACAATCAAGTACTAGCTGAAGAAGAAAAATCTGGAAAAATAACGCACACAGGAGAGGCGAAACAAAAACTTTCAGGAATTACAGGTGACCTTGTTAATGCAGCTGTAGAAGATAATGCTAATGACAAGTTTGTCGAAGGTGCAGATAAATTACTGCAAGCTTATAAATTGAGTCCAAGAGATACTATGTATTTATATTTTGCTGCTAGTGGTTACGTAAACGGCGGTAAATATGAGCAAGCTTTAGAGCAATACAATGAACTAAAGAGATTAAAATACGATGGTGCTGAAACCTCTTATACCGCAGTAAATGTTTCGACAGGAGAAACTGAGACGATGAGCGAACAGCAGAGAGATTTAATGGTTAAATCTAAGACCTACAAAGATCCAAAGGAAGAAAAGACACCTTCTAAAAGACCAGAGATCATAAAAAATATCGCTTTAATTTACACGCAATTGGGTAATGATGATAAAGCTTTAGAAGCCTACAAAGATGCTAGAGCCGATGATCCTGCGGATGTAAACTTAATTTTAAACGAAGCTAATTTGTATTTTAAATTAGGGGACAAAGAAAAGTTTAAATCTTTAATGGCAGAAGCTACAGCGCTACAACCTGATAATGCTGATTTATTTTACAATATTGGTGTTGTTAATATGGAACAAGGTAATATTGAGGAAGCTAGAAAAGCATACTACAGGGCACTTGAAATTAACCCTGGCTATGTAAATGCTCAATTGAATCTTTCAACTACCTATGTAAACGAAGGAAACGGATTGATTGATGCTATGAATGTCTTAGGGAACTCAAGAGCTGATATCGCTAAATACGATGAATTAAAGGAGAAAAAAGATAATTTATTTAGAAGAGCGGCAACAGTTTTAGAGGATGCTTTAAAATTAAATCCTGACAATCAAGGAATTTTAGAGCAATTGAAAAATATTTATGGTGCTTTAGGCGATAATGAAAACTTTATGAGATTAAAGAAATTAATCGGCGAATAATAAGCGTTTCAAATACTAGATTAAAAGCCCTTACAGCAATGTAGGGGTTTTTTGCTTGGTATAAGATTTTTAATATAAGTAGATTTTGAAAAGTAGATTTGAGTCCTGAAATTATTTTTTATTGTCCACAATCAATTTTTAAAGCGGTTCAATTTTTAAATTTTAATTGAATTATACTAGTTATTGTTTGAAATTATTATAAAAGAAAATGATGGATTTTTTGTTTATATGATATTGAAAAACAAAGCATAGCCTTAACTACGCTTTTTGTAAGTTGAAATAGAAAGGGAAAAGACGCATTTTTTTTACCTAATTTCAAAAGCTATAAAACATATAAAAATGCTAAAAGAATAAATATAGGTATTGTATATTCTTTTTTATTTAATAACGCAATTCGTTATTTTAGTTTTGCTTGCTATCAACACATAGCGATCATAAAAATTACTCCTATTATTATCAAATCCTAAAATGGTAAATCAAACCAATAAATCAGAATATTTTTTTCTAGCTTAAAGTAAAGATGATTTACAAGCTGTGATAAGCCTTTAAAGCTTTCACTAAACTGTCTTTCCAAGGCGCAATTTCTATGGATAAAGCCTGTTTTAGTTTAGTTTTATCCATAACGCTAAATTTTGGGCGTTTGGCGGGTAGGGCATAGGCCTCTGTTGTAATCGGGCTGAGATTTATGCTGCTATTATTCATTTCAAATATCTCTTGAGCGAAGTCGAACCAAGTGGCAGTGCCTTCATTGCTGTAGTGGTAGATACCATAAGATATGGGCTTTTGTTTGATAATATTGATCAAAACTTCCGCTAAATCTTTTGCGTAAGTTGGGGTTCCCATTTGGTCATCAACAACGGAAAGTTGCTCTCTTTCGCTCCCTAAGCGGATCATTGTTTTCATAAAATTATGTCCGTATTCGGAATATAACCAAGAGGTTCTAATAATATAATAATGTGAAAGATTTTGTATAATTTCCATTTCACCTAGTTGTTTAGTTTGGCCATAAACGCCAAGGGGTGAAGTGGTATCAGTTTCGGTATAAGGCGTATTTTTTGAACCATCAAACACAAAATCTGTAGAAATATGAAGTAAAGTAGTATTTGTTTTGCCACAAGCTATAGCTAAATTTTTAGCACCTAGGGTATTTACTTCAGTCGCATTCTCAACATCGGTTTCCGCTTTGTCCACATTGGTGTAAGCAGCACAATTGATACAGAAATCGAACTTACCTTGCGTAAATTCAATGATAACTTGCTCATATTGAGTTATATTTAGATCCGTTGACGATTTAAAAACATAGGTATTATTGCTATCTATTTTTGAGGAAAGTTCTTTGATACACTGTCCTAGTTGTCCGTTTGCTCCTGTTACTAAAATTCTACTCATTTGTTGAAAAAAATATACCTGTTTATTTTTTATAGGACAATTCCTTAAAGGATGGCAAGATCTTATCTTTATCTGAAATAATCAAATCGCTTTCTGGTAATTGCCAATCAATTTTTAGTGTTTGGTCATTATAAATAATACCGGCTTCTGAATTTTTATCATAATAATTATCGCACTTATAAAAGAAAATTGCTGTTTTACTCAAGGTAACAAAACCGTGAGCGCATCCTTTAGGAATAAAAAGTTGTTTTCTATTTTTTTGGGATAAAACCACACTATGTATTTTACCATAAGTAGGCGATTTTTCGCGGAGATCAATCGCTACATCGAGCACAATACCATCTAAAACTCTCACTAATTTAGCTTGTGCGTGAATGCCTTTTTGATAGTGTAAACCACGTAAAACACCTTTGTAAGAATACGATTGATTGTCTTGCACAAAGTCCACCTTTTGATGTATGGCTTCTTCAAAATTTTGATGGTTAAAGCTTTCAAAAAAATAGCCTCTATCATCTTTAAATACTGTCGGAATAATTTCGTAACAGCCTTCTATTACGGTTGGGTTTACGTCCATACTATTTTTCTAATACTTCTAAAAGTGTTTTGCTATAGCCACTTTTAATAAAGGGTTCTGTTATTTTTTTATACTGATTTTTGGTAATATAGCCCATTTTATAAGCCGAGGCTTCGATAGCACCTATTTTTAATCCTTGACGTTCCTCAATGACTTGAACAAACTGACTCGCCATCATGAGTGAATTAAAAGTGCCTGTATCCAACCAAGCTGTTCCGCGATCTAAAATACTTACTTTAAGTTTTCCTAGGGCAAGATACGCTTTGTTTATATCGGTAATTTCTATTTCTCCGCGCTTACTCGGTTTTATATTTCTAGCGATTTCTACCACATCATTATCATAAAAGTAAATTCCGGGTACAGCATAGTTCGATTTTGGTTTCAAAGGTTTTTCTTCAATAGAAATAGCCTTATTATTTTCATCGAACTCAACAACTCCATAACGTTCTGGATCTGTAACATGATAGGCGTAAATAACGCCACCATCCGGATTGTTATTGGCTTGTAAAAGATGTTCAAGACCGGAACCATAAAAAATATTATCTCCCAAAATTAATGCAACTTTATCTTTTCCAATAAAATCTGCGCCAATAATAAATGCTTCGGCTAATCCATTCGGTTCATTTTGAACAGCGTATTCAAATTTACAACCATATTTTTTGCCATCACCTAAAAGTTTTTCAAACATTGGCAAATCGTGAGGAGTGCTTATGATTAATATTTCCCAAATACCAGACTCCATTAAGGTAGATAGCGGGTAATAAATCATGGGTTTGTCATAAACAGGCATTAATTGTTTGCTTACGGCTAAGGTACAAGGGTGTAGCCTTGTTCCTGATCCTCCTGCAAGTATAATTCCTTTCATAGGTTTATTTTTTAAAGTTTTGGTTAACTAATGTTGAGCTATATTATTTTGAAACTAAATTATTTTTAATAGCAAGACTATATTTTTCTAAATACCAATGAATGGTTTTTTCTATGCCCGTTTCAAAGTTTTCATCGGCTTTCCAGCCCAATTCATTTTCTATTTTTGACGCGTCGATGGCATATCTAAAATCGTGGCCTGCTCTATCTTTTACATAGCTAATTAATTGGGCGTACGATTTTCCATTTTCATTCGGTTGAAATACATCTAAAAGAGTACATATTTTTGTGGCGATATATAAATTATTTCTTTCGTTTCTTCCACCAATATTATAGGTTTCGCCAGAGCTACCTTTTTCATAGACTAATGCGATTCCTTTACAATGATCTAATACATAGAGCCAATCACGAATGTTTTTACCATCTCCATATATCGGAATGGCTTCACCTGTTAAAGCTTTTCTGATAATGGTCGGAATTAGTTTTTCGTCGTGCTGCTTAGGTCCGTAATTGTTAGAACAATTGGTCGTAACTACATTCATCCCAAACGTATGATGATAGCTTCTTACAATAAAATCTGATGATGCTTTTGATGCGCTATACGGACTATTAGGAGCGTAAGGCGTTGTCTCCATAAATAAACCTACTTCGCCAAGCGTGCCGTAAACTTCATCGGTAGAAACATGGTGAAAACGACAGTCTTTGTAGGCTTCTTTGTAAACGCCAGGCGCTATCATCCAATACTTTTTAGCTATGTCAATAAGGTTAAAAGTCCCAATAATATTCGTTTCCATAAATGCGCTAGGGTTGGTAATGGAATTGTCAACATGGGATTCAGCAGCAAAATGGATGACTCCTTTGATATCAAAACTTCTAAATATGGTTTCTACATGTGTTCTGTCGCAAATATCGCCTTTGATAAAAGTATATCTATTATTTTTTTTAACTTCAATTAAATTAGCTGTATTTCCAGCATATGTTAAAGCATCTAAATTAATAATATGGATGTTGGGATTTGCTTCTAAAAAATATGGAATAAAATTAGATCCGATAAATCCAGCGCCACCTGTAACTAAAATGTTTGTCATGTAAAAAAGGTTTATATTGAAAACGTATAATTAATTGTAAATATATACTTACATTTTGTGAAGTTCTATTTTTTGTTGTGAAATACAATTTTAATGTGGTAGATAGTAGGTTACTGTCGATAAAAATATTGTAAATGAACAAATTATACTCTAGTTTTGGAAAATATTCTAATTTTTATTCCGTTATCTATTTAGCTATAAATTCTTACTTTTACGCCTAGCTTTTACCTATGATTACAAAAAATGACTTTCCCAAAAAACCACTTATTGTTGCCATTGATGATGAGAAAATGAATTTAGAGTTGCTCGGTTTTATCATGGGGAAAAGTGGGTATTGTTTTTTAGGGATTCAGCATAGTAAAGATGCGATTGCTATTTTGGAAAAAAATAAACCTGAAATTATAATTTTAGATGTGGTGATGCCAGAAATGGATGGCTTTCAGTTATGTGAACAACTAAAGAATAACCAAAAATTAAAAGAAATCCCCATTATTTTCTTAACAGGGGAAAATAACACTGAAAATAAAATAAAGGGTTTGCAAATGGGGGGTGTTGATTATGTTACCAAACCTTTTAATGAATACGAGTTGACCGCCCGGATTCAAACACATGTGGCCTTAGCGGCATCAAAGGTTAAAATTAAAAATCAGGCATTAGCGCTTCAGAAAGATAATGCTTTAAAAGATAAAATGTTGTCTATTATTGGTCATGATTTACGATCTCCCCTAAGCGCTTTAAAAATGAATTTGGATTTTATTTTGAGGGGAATAATACAGACAGATAGTCCAGATTTTATTGATAATACCATTCAAAATTTAAATACTACTACTGACGAAGCGTTAAATTTATTAGATAATTTATTAAACTGGGCACGATCAGAAAGTGGAGTTTTGAGTGTTATTCCTGAAAATTTAGAAGTATTGAAAATTGCCGACCAAATAAAAAGATTGAATAGTATGGCACTTGAAAATAAGGCTATTACTTTATGCATAGCTATTCCTCAAGATGCCAAAATTAAGGCTGATTTAAACTTAGTTAAAACTGTTTTTAGAAATTTGGTATCTAATGCCATAAAATTTACGCCTAAAAATGGAAAAATTACCATTTCAGCCTTGTTAATTAAAAATTGTTGGGAAGTTTCTATTGCAGATACGGGTGTTGGAATAGCGAATGAAGATCTTTTTAATATTAAAAATGCCAGTAGCTTTTTTACGAAAGAGGGCACCGAAAAAGAATCTGGTACTGGTTTAGGCATTAGCATTTGTCAAAATTTTATCAAAAAAATTGGCGGAAAATTTACCATAGAAAGTGAATTAGGTATCGGGAGCACCTTTAAATTTACCTTACCAGCAGTAATGGATTAATTTACACCACTCGTTCCACCACTCCTCTTTGAGCCCTTTCCCAGTTGACGCTTTGATTGCCTCTCATATATCGGGCAAAACCTAAGAAAACTGACAGGTTCATGATGAAAAAGTAATAAGGAATAAAAAGGATTTTCAACCTAACTTGTCGTGCTTCTAAAAACCAGCCTGTTAATGCTGCTACATAAAAAACTACTTGTCCTAATAATAACAAACTAAAAATTGAAAAGGAAAATAATCCTGTTTCTAAAGCCAAAAATAAATTTGCAGGAATTAATAAGAGTAATAATAAGGGTGTTAATGTCCAACGTAAAACGCGGTGCGAAATGTATTGAAAGGATAATGTACCATATTTAAAAATGTTCAGCAATTCCCTTAACCTAACTACAGACTGAATGCCGCCAGCCGAAATTCTAATTTTACGCTTTAATTCTTCTTTTACATTAGCTGATGCGGTTTCTATGGCATAAGCTTCTGGGTTATATTGAATGGTATAACCAGACATAGCTACCCGCAAAGAGATCATAAAATCATCTAGTAAAGTGTCTTTTTCCACTTCTTGCCAAAGCTCAGTTCGAATGGCAAAAAGTTCCCCTGCGGCACCAACTACGGAATACAATTCGGCATCCCATTTTTTAAGCTGCGATTCATATTTCCAATACAAACCTTCACCAGCACCAGCGGCATTATCGGCATCTTTACTGTAAATTCTTTTTTCACCTGATACACAACCTACTTTCGGATCTCGAAATAGGCGTACTATTTCCTTAATAGAATCTTTCCCTAAATCGGTATTGGCATCAGAAAAAATTACAATAGGAGTTTTTATAAATTGCATGCCTCGATTCATCGCTGCAATTTTGCCTGCTCGTTCGTTTTTGTGATATACCGTAACTTCTGGATACTTTTTTAATAAATCAGGAGTGCCATCATCAGAACCATCTGTTACCCAAACTTGTTGCACTTTAGAAGGATTGTAATTTAAACTTTTGGAGTTGTTTACCTTAGCATCTAGATAATTTTTTTCATTAAAGGCGCTTACAAAAAGCGTCACTTCTGGTTCGTAATCTTCATCGATTTCCGTTTTTTTTGATATGCCAAAAGCTCGTTTTATTTTTATAAGCATAAATAATACCACTCCGTAACCTAAATAAGAATAGAAGATAATAAATAATGCTATCCAAAAGAATAGTTCTAATACCATGACGTGTTTTTTATAAATTTTTAAATAAGACTTAGATCTTTTTTGATCACTTTATCCCAAGTGCCTGTATGATGATTAAATTGTTTAATCACTTTCGCAGGATTTCCAACGGCAATAGAGTAGGGCGGAATGTCTTTGGTAACCACACTACCAGCACCAATTTGGCATCTTTTACCAATAGTAACTCCAGCAAGTACTACAGAATTTGCACCAATATGGGCATCTTCTTCAATGACAGTGGGTTTAATAACCAATGCCTGTTGACTAGAATTTTGACTAGCATCTTCATATCCGTGATTAAAACCTGATACAAAAACATGCTGCCCGAGTCCTGATCCGTTTCCCATTGTAACGGGACCAATGACCACACTACCAATACCTACACGAACGTTATTCCCCAAAACTACATCTCCTGAACCGTTCGCTATTGTGCAAAAAGATTCAATTGTTGTTAAGCTGCCAATTTCGAAACGATTCCAAGGAAAAACATCTATTCTACTATTTCTTCTTATTAATGCACCTTTACCTTTTTTATGTTTAAAAGGATTTAGAAACCATTTAACCCATAATCT
>JBGSQM010000165.1:0-3779 GCA_041738035.1 Cellulophaga sp. | reverse complement strand
GCAGGGAATAATTTTTCAAAATATTGATCTTTGATCAATTCACAAGGTTGTCCGAATGCACTATTTTCTTTATTCAGAATCAGCATTTTATCACAAATTTGAATCGCAACTTCTATTTCATGGGTAGTAAACAGAATGGTTTTATGGGTTTTATGGGCGATATCTTTTAGTAATTTTAGGAGTTGTACTTTGTGATACAAGTCTAAATGTGTCGTTGGTTCATCTAAAAGCATAATAGGGGTGTCCTGTGCTAAGGCTCTCGCAATAAGAACGCGCTGCAACTGTCCGTCACTTAATTCGTAGCAGCGTTTATGTTGTAAGTTTTCAATTTCGACTAAGTTAATTGCCTCTTTTGTTTTTTCTTTATCTTTTTGTGTTAAAGTACCTAACCAATTGGTGTAAGGTTGTCTTCCTAGCGCAATTAATTCTATCACCGTTAGGTTTTTAGTTGCCAAGGCTTCGGTCAATACCAAACTAATTTTTGACGCTAAGTTTAGGGAAGTATAAGTGGAAAGTTCTTTATCGTTTATAAATATTTCACCTGAAAGTTTTGCTTGCACCGCACCAATGGTTCGGAGCAAAGTAGATTTGCCGATACCATTTACACCAACAATGGCAGTTAATTCTCCCTGCAATACCTCAAAAGAAATGCCTTTAGCAACCACGGTTTCTTGTTTTTTGCTTTTATATCCAATGTTTAGGTTTTTAATTTCTAGAGCTTTCTCTTTCACTATGCTATTTGTTTCAGTTTTGAAGTTTCAGGTTTTTTTGGATGATTGGATTATTGTAGTTTAAGATTATTAGATTTTTGGATGGTTGGATTCTTAAAATTAATAGTTTGACATGATTTTCACTAATTATTACTACTTTCTTTTAAATGTCCTACAACTTTAAGGCTTTCGACGTTAGACTTTTTGACTTAAAGTTAGAACACCATTTTCCGTTTCCGAATCAGCAACCAAATCACTACGGGAGCACCGATGATACTCGTAATGGCATTTATGGGCAATACGCTGGCTGATGTAGGCAATTGAGCGATGCTATCACAAATTAACATTAAAATAGCACCATAGACACAAACTGCTGGCACTAAAATTTTATGGTCTGTAGTATTGAAAATTTGTCGTGTTAAATGCGGGACCGCTAAACCAATAAAAGCTATTGGACCAGCAAAAGCCGTAATAGCTCCGGTTAACAAACCTGTAGCAATGATGATGATAAAACGAGATTTTTTTAATTGTACCCCTAAACTTTGTGCGTAATTCTCGCCCAATAAAAAAGCATTTAAAGGTTTTATGGATAGGATACTCAGCACAATTCCGATGGCTACCATAAAACTGAGCAAACCTAATTGATTCCATGACAAATCGCCCAAACTCCCAAATCCCCAATAAATATATTGTTGTAATTTTTCCGCAGAAGTGAAGTAGGAGAGTACGCCGACAATCGCCCCAGTGATACTCCCAAACATTAAACCTATAATTAAGATTGACATGGTATCCTTCACTTTCATGGCAACCGATAAAACCGCTAATAATACCAGAAAACTGCCTAAACTTGAGGCTATAGCTAGGCTTATATCATTAAAAATATTTAAAGAAAAAAAGCCAGAAAATAAGCTTGCACCCATTATTAATAGTGCGGCACCCAAACTAGCTCCTGAACTGATTCCTAAAACAAATGGTCCTGCTAATGGATTCCGAAATAAGGTTTGCATTAAGAGACCACTTAACGATAATCCGCTACCCACAAGAATAGCTGTAAACGCTTTCGGAATTCTATAATTCCATATAATATAGTACCACGAGGTGTTGTTGTTCTCTCCACCAAAAATGGTATTTAAGGTATTTTTTAAAGGAATAGCCACCGAACCTAAACTTATATTGATTAGAAAAAGCACGATTAAAAGCACAAATAGGCCTATAAAATAAATTCGGTATGTTTTTGTTTTTACCACTTATTTCAAAGGTTTAAAAAAGAAAGGTGTATAATCTGGCATCATCTCAGGATGAAATATATGAATTAAATCTTTTAATACTAAGTCCGGCCTATTTGGCGCTAGTTCATAATACAAGACACCGCCAGTAGTACCTATTGCCCCCGCAAAAGAATAGATTTTTTTATTTTTAAAAGCATCAAACTGTTGATAGTGTGGACTATTTTCTAACATTTTATTGTAATTGGTAAATTGTGAAGGCGAAATCCAGAAATCAGCATGCTGGCCTTTTTCTAGAACACTTTCCCAGCTTAAAGAAAGACTTCCTGTTTCTTTAGTGTCCGAATAAATATAGTTCGCATTCGCGTCAGATATAAATGTTGCCGCCCAGCTATTTCCTCCGGGTAAATACCAAACATCTTTATAAATTGCGCCGCTCATTACTGTTGGTTTTTTTGTTGCTTTTTGAGCCAGGGCTTTGGCTTGGTTATAAGCAGTTTCAATTTCTGAAAAGTACCTTTCAGCGGCTTTTTCTTTACCGAAAAAAGGCGCAAAGAATTTAATCCATTCGGCCTTTCCTAAAGGTGTTTCTTCTATCCAATCACCATTGTATACCACAGGAATATTGGCCCGTTGCAGCGTTTCATAGGCTTTATTTTGACTGTTCATGCTAAAACCAACCACTAAATCGGGCTGAAGGGTTATCACCATTTCCGTATTCAGTTGTCCGTTTACGCCTAATTCTTGCACTTTACCCATGTCAATTAGTTTTCTGGTTTTTTCTGAGGAGATGTATTTTGTATCTGGAAAACCAACTAAGGTATGTTCAACGCCCAAAGTTTCTAAAACGGGGATGTGAGTAGTAGAAGTTACAATTACTTTTTTAACAGGCACAGGCACAATTGCATCATAGAATGATTTATCCAATGTAATTGTGCTTATTTTTTCTTTAGGAATTAGTGCATACTTAAATCCTTTTTCTGCATTTGGCCAAGGCGAATTAAGAGTGATAACGGTAACGCCAGACGCAAGTTTTTCAATGCTAAAGCCTTTGGCAGACTTCATATTCTTTGTGAGCGTTTCATCAAGTAGCGCATCTATCTTTTTTTCTGACTTACAGGAAAAAGAGAGCAATAAGAGGGTAAAAAGTAAGATGTGCTTCATATTAAATAATAAAACTGATAAAGTAACAAAGGTCACATTTTTAATGATTTTGATGTAGTAATTTTGCTAAAACTTTAAAAGATGCGAAGCGACTCTAATCTAATCATTTATATTATAGCAGGTGTTATTTTAGCGCACTTTGTGGTGGGCATTATTTGGCTCGCCATAAAAATGAGTAAAAAAAAGTAAGCAGTTAGGCGTTTTTTACTCGTTTAATTATGATATCTTCGTCTCGAATTTAGGTTCTGTATGTTTACTTCGGTAAGGATATGGATTAAAAGGGAATCTAGTGCAAATCTAGAGCTGTTCCCGCAACTGTAAGTTTATGCCAAACGTTTTTGGCGCCTTTTTATAAGGGCTTTATTTACTACAACGCCACTGCTTTCTAGGAAAGTGGGAAGGCAAAATAAAGTTAAACAAGTCAGGAGACCTGCCAAATTCAAACAAGCAATGTTAAACTTTCGGGATAAAAGTTTGCGTATGGATTTTTATACATACTATTCTCCCGTTTATTCGAAAAAATCGAAATGAACAAAAATTTTTTAAGCTTATATGCTATGTTTTTAGCATATAATGGCATGGCTGCGCAACAGCAGCAAAATGATTCTATGGCACTTCAAAGACTTGATGAAGTGGTGGTAAGTGACTCTCGTTTTGCTTTAAAACGAGAAAATTCTGG
>JBGSQM010000097.1:0-7698 GCA_041738035.1 Cellulophaga sp. | reverse complement strand
CCTTCTCAATAATCCTTAAAATGTCACCAAAAACACCACGAGCAGTAACTGCTGCCCCTGCGCCAGCACCTTGAATAACTAGTGGGTTTTCTCCATAAGATTCCGTATAAATCTCGATAATGGAGTCTGATCCTTTCACTTGCCCCAAGGCACTTTCTTTAGGAACTGATACTAATTTTACGGCTAAATTTCCTTTTTCTTTTTGTAAATCGCCTGATAAATCGCCTACATATCGCAACACATGATTTGGTTTTTGATCTTTTTTTATCTTTTCAAAGATAGCATCTAAAGAACATAGTTGATTTTTAAATTCATCTACGGCAACATTCTGCAAATTAGTCGGAATTAAATTTTGAATTTTAATGTCTGAAAATTCATTGCTTAAATCTAACTCCCGAGCTAAAATTAATAATTTTCTGCCTACATCATTACCGGAAAGATCTTCGCGGGGATCGGGTTCCGTAAACCCTTTTTGCATGGCTTCCAGCAAAATTTCTGAAAATGGCCTGTCAACCTCTGAAAAAGTATTAAAAATGTAACTTAATGACCCCGAAAAAACGCCCTTTATTTGGGTGATATTTTCTCCCGACAAATGCAACAATTTAATCGTATCAATTAAAGGTAAACCTGCACCTACGTTGGTTTCATACAAATATTGCTTTTGACCTTTGATTAGTTGTGCTCTTAATTCTTGATAAAAATCGAAACTCAAAGTATTAGCTATTTTATTAGAAGATACCAAATCAAAACCATTGGCAATCATTGCTTGATAGCTATTTACAAAAGTTTTGTTAGCGGTATTGTCAACGGCTATTAAATTTTCTAAGTGATGTTTTTTGGCAAAGTCAAAAATAGTATCTAAAGTATAAGAAATTCCATCTTCCGTAAGATTCGCTTTCCAGTTTTTGGTAATTCCTTTTTTGTTGAGAAGTACTTTTTTAGAGTTCGCCACTGCAAAAACATTCAATTGAATTCCTTTGCGTTCTTCAATATTTTTATTGGACGCTAATATCTGATCTATTAGCGTTCCCCCAACATTTCCGTGTCCGAAAATAGCAATGTTTACTTTTTTACTCACGCCAAAAACGCGACCGTGCATTACATTTAGCGCCTTGTACAAGTCGCTTCGCTTAACCACCAAACTCACGTTTTTACCTGTAACTGTATTGTTGAATAACAAAGGAATAATCTGGTTTTTAATCAACTCATTAAAGGGTTTGTGAAACGAACTTAAATCTTGACCAACAATTGAAATCACAGAAACATCACTGGTAACGGTAATCATGTTAACATCCTGGGTTTCAAAGTCTGCCGTAAATTCTTCTAAAAGTACTTCTTTGGCTTTTTGAGCCTTATCTGCATGCACCACAAAACCAAGTCCACGTTCTGAAGAGCCTTGTGATATCATATTCACGCTAATATTGTTGGCACCTAGCGTTTTGAATACCCGTGCATCAACCCCAACTTTTCCTAACAATCCACGTCCTTCAAAATTCACCAAGGCCACATTTTCTATTACAGATAGTGATTTAATACCCTCTTTACTGGTTTTAGCGCTAATTAAAGTCCCTTCATTATCATCCTTAAAAGTATTTAAAATTCGAAGCGGAATGTTTTTTTCAATTAATGGGATAATGGTTTTGGCATGCAAAATTGTTGCACCAAAATTCGCCAGCTCATTAGCTTCGGCATAAGATAACTCTTCAATACGTTTGGCATCTGCTACATAATCAGGATTGGCAGTAAAAATACCATCCACGTGGGTATAGTTTTGCAGCTCTGCGGCATCTAAAAAATTGGCTAATAATGCTGCAGAATAATTACTGCCGTTTCTTCCTAAAGTTGTGGTTTCATTATCACGATTTGATGCTATAAATCCAGTGATAATAGGCACTATGTCTGAATTCAATTTTGAAAATTCCCGCAACACGTTTTCTTTAGAAATAACTTCTAACACTTTCGCATCACCAAAATTAGCATCGGTTTTTATAAAAGTCCTTGAATCTAATAATTTTGCTTTTACCCCTTTATCATTGAGTAATTTAGCGATGACTCTTCCTGAAATTAATTCTCCAAAAGCTAAAACCTGATCTTTTATCTTTGCGCTGTAGTCTCCTAAAAGCGTAACGCCTTCAAACAGTTTCTCTAATTCAGCAAATTCTTTATTTAAATTGATGTCTAACTCGTTCTGCTGATAGCTTTTAAAGTCCATAAAATCTTCAGAATATTCTTTCCTTTTTACTGCTTTCTTTAATATGGCCTCTAATTGATCTGTTGCTTTATCTCTCGCTGATAAAACGACAGCAATATTTTCACCATGCTTAACTTTATGCTCAATTATGGATAAGACTCGCTCTAGTCCTTCGCCATTGGCTAAAGATTTTCCACCGAATTTAAGAATTTTTATACGTTGGCTTTTCCCATTCTGATCGAAAATTCCTTTTAGTAATTGTTCCATTTGCTGAAACTCGATTAAAAAGGCGTCATGCCCATGCAAAGAGTGAATTTCACCGTAAGTAACATTACTGTTCGCCTGCGCTAACTGTTTGTAGGTATCTTTATTCTCTGTTGCGCTAAAAAATAAATCGGAATCAACGCCAATAATATGAATGTTTGTGGCACTTTTTTCAATCAAACTAAAAGCATCTTTACTATTTCGGGTAATATCGATGGTTTTTAAGAGCTGATTCATCAATTTATAAGCCGAAAGCTGAAAACGCTCTTGCAATTTTGCGCCGTGATGTGTTAACCAACTTTCTACATTAAAAACCTGTAATTCTTCGTTCGTGCTGCGCTTAAATCGTTCTTTAAACGACTCAGGAGTTCGGTAGCACAACATAGCGTGCATCCGAGCATCATTTACGGGTTGGCTTGAATTCAATAAAAATTGCTCTTGAATCTGACAATTGGCAATCAACCAATCTGTAGATTTCCAATCGCTTGCCACAGGAATTAAATGCGCTGCTAAATTTGGTTTTAAAGCTACCATTTCCCAAGCAATTCCGCCACCTAAAGAACCTCCGATAAGTGCAAAAAGCTTAGAGATATTTAGTTTTTCTAATCCTATTAAAAATAGTTTGGCAATATCTTGAGCCACAAAATCTTTATAATTTTCGAGCACAAAACTATCATGACCATTACCCGGAATATTAAAAGCCAACACAGAATATTTTTTTGTATCAATACATTTTCCGTCACCAATTAAAGCCAACCACCAACCTTTTTCGCCTGCCACATCAGAATTACCAGTCAAGGCATGATTCACCAAAACAATGGGTGCAGTATATAATTCAGGGCCAAAAACTTGGTATGATAGGTTAATATCTTGAGTTACTCCACCAAAATTGGTATAGTTATTTATTTTTATGTGATGTAGCATGGTTTTATCTATTTAATCTAAACTATAAATCTTTTTTAAGATTGATTTTAACAAGGGTATTATAAACTTATTTGTCAGTTCGAGTGACATCCTGAAAGAGATTTTCTATCGAGAACTTTTTGAGACTAAATGGTTCTCCTTACAAATTATTTTTTGACTATCGCTTCAAAATAATTCACTCGAACTGACATTTGTTTTATTTGTAATTTTTCAAAAACCAAAAACCTACTTTAAAGCGCTTTAAAAGCTTCTTGTAAATCTAATTTTAAATCTTCGATATCTTCTAAACCTACGGATAGGCGGATTAAATCTTGTGGTACGCCCGCAGCTTCTTGCTGTTCTGCTGTTAACTGTTGATGTGTTGTGCTTGCTGGGTGAATAATCAATGATTTTGTATCGCCTATATTTGCTAATAAAGAAAATATTTTGGTGGCGTCCGTCAGTTTTTTTGCAGCTTCGAAACCACCTTTCACACCGAAGGTTACAATACCACTTTGACCCTTCGGTAAATATTTTTGTGCTAAATCGTAATAGGTATTACTTTTTAGGCCTGGGTAATTTACCCAAGCTACTTCTTCTCTGCCTTCTAACCAAGTGGCTAATTCCAAGGCGTTTTTACTATGTTGCTTAATCCGAACCGATAAAGTTTCTAAACCTTGAATAATTTGAAAAGCATTAAACGGACTCAAAGCCCCACCATAATCCCGTAATCCTTCTAAAATTAATTTGAAAGTAAAAGCTGCCGCTCCTAAAGCTTCACTGTACACCAAACCGTGATAGCCCGCGCTAGGTTGTGTAAACTCCGGGAATTTCCCGTTTGCCCAGTTAAAAGTACCTGCATCAATGATGGCGCCGCCTAAAGATGTTCCTTGACCGCCAATGTATTTTGTTAGGGAGTGAATTACCAAGTTTGCTCCATGCTCTATTGGATTCAACAATGCTGGAGTTGCCACCGTATTATCCACAATAAAAGGTACTTGAGCCACTTTTGCTTCCTTGGAAATCGCTTTTAAGTCTAACACATCTAGTTTTGGGTTTCCTAAAGATTCTACAAAAAACGCTCTGGTGTTTTCTTGAACTGCTTTTTTGAAATTTTCAGGATTTGATGCATCTACAAAAGTAGTTGTAATTCCTAATCTTGGTAAGGTAACGTTCAATAAATTAAACGTACCGCCATACAAGCTGCTTGATGCTACAATGTGATCGCCAGCTTTTAAAAGCGTTAGTAAGCCAGTTGCAATTGCCGAAGTTCCCGATGCAAAAACTACGGCCCCTACGCCGCCTTCCAAAGATGCCAATCGCTCTTGTAAAATTTGGTTGGTAGGATTGTTTAAACGGGTGTAAATAAACCCTAATTCTTTTAAAGAAAATAGATTAGCTGCATGATCGGTGTCTTTAAAAACGTAAGATGATGTTTGGTAAATAGGCACAGCTCTTGTTCCTCCTGTTAGCGTGGTATCATGACCCGCATGTAAAGCATTTGTGTTGAATTTGTGAGTACTCATGATTTTTTTTGTTTTTAAAAGTTTACTCCAGAACTATCCTGAGAGCATAAAAAATTAAAAAGTCAAACGCTAAAAAGCACTTTGTGCTAGTAGCAAAAAATCAAAAAGTTATAAAGAAAGAAATTTGCATCTGCCAGAAAAGCAAATGTTGTTTTCGTTATCTGCCGCCAATGCTATAAAGCATATTTGGTAGAATTTAGCACCTTCATTGTATCTCTATAGAGAACAAAGGGTTGCTAAGGTTTCAAAGGGTCTATTCCCTCCACCTTTCTTGATAACTATTCAATACGTGTTTGAACTTAAGAATTGCAAATATAACTATGGAACTTTTTAAATTCCTAATAATTGGGGAATTTATTTTTTAAAGCTAAAATTATTTTGAAAAATCTCTAACCTATTATTTATCTAGCCATTGATATAAGTACTCTAAATCATAACCCATTGTCTTAAGGTTTGTTTTTAGATGCATAGCTGGGATTTCTTTATATTGACTTCGAAAAGTAATTGTTCTAAGGCAATTAGGGCATTTCCAATGCTCGTGTGAAGTACCTTTGTGCCGTTTCTTTGAACATTTATGAGCGACTAAAAACTTAATCCAATCCTTTAATTTAACAGGTCTATTATTACCCAAGTTTTAAATATTTGATGGTTCTAATAGTGACTTTTTGACTTGTTTTGGAGAATCAAAGTTTTGAAGAACTCCATTTTCATCAACGTATGCTGAAGAATATTGTCTTTTAAAAAATTTATTTGGCAACCAACCTAATTTTTTTAGTTCTGAATCTCTTTGAGCTAATGTTAACTCGTATAAATCTTCAAATAAAACTTTAAGATTATATTGAGAGTCTTTAATAGCGTCTTCTTCAGATTCTCCATATCCAGAAACATTTAAAGACGGAATTATACTAACCCAATGTTCTCCTGACTTACCAGTATAAGTCAAAAATTGTCCTTTAGCTCCTTTAGGAGTTAATTTAAGGGATTCTATAAGATCTTTATTTGTACTCATTATAAAAATTATATTACAAATTAACGAAAAATACTTTAATCAACAATTAAAAGAACTATTTACCACTTAAGCTATCAAAAAAGGTTCACAAAGTAATATGTTTTACAACCCGAAAGCCAATTTTACCTGTGTTTGCATGTCTAATTTTTCCCAGGTAAATAATTCTACTTCTTTCACTACTTTACCGTTGTAAGGTGATTCAAAAGTTTTGGAGATGGTAACAGGTTCTTTTCCCATGTGACCATAGGCAGCAGTTTCTAGATAAATAGGATTGCGCAATTTTAGTCTTTCTTCTATCGCAAAGGGACGCATATCAAACAATTCGGCTACTTTTTTAGCAATTTCACCATCACTAAAGGCTACTTTTGAAGTGCCATAAGTATCCACATAAATTGAGGTGGGTTTTACCACACCAATGGCATAACTTACTTGTACCAAAATTTCATCGGCAACACCAGCTGCTACTAAATTTTTAGCTGCGTGGCGCGCTGCATAAGCAGCACTCCTATCTACTTTACTTGGATCTTTTCCACTAAAAGCACCGCCTCCGTGAGCACCTTTGCCGCCGTAGGTATCCACAATAATTTTACGGCCTGTTAATCCTGTATCGCCATGTGGCCCACCAATGACAAACTTACCAGTTGGGTTGATGTGATAGGTAATCGACTCATTAAATAATTTTTGTATTTGTGAAGACAATTGCGCTTTTACTCTCGGAATTAATATAGAGATGACATCTGACTTAATTTTCGATAGCATTTTTTCATCGTCAGCATCAAAAGGATCATGTTGGGTAGAAACTACAATAGTATCAATACGCTGTGGCACATTGTTATCATCATACTCGATAGTTACCTGTGCTTTGGCATCGGGTCGTAAATAGGTGATTTCGTTATTTTCCCTGCGCAAATCTGCCAATACTTGCAGTAATTTATGTGAAATATCTAAAGCTAAGGGCATATAATTTTCCGTTTCTTTAGTAGCATAACCGAACATCATTCCTTGATCTCCTGCGCCTTGTTCCTCTTTAGAAGCGCGGTCAACGCCTTGATTAATGTCTTTTGATTGTTCGTGTATCAATGAAATTACACCACAAGAATCACCACTAAATTGGTATTCTCCTTTGGTATATCCTATTTTATTGATGACGTCTCTGGCAATTTGTTGCACATCTAAATAGGTATCGCTTTTAACTTCGCCTGCCAGTACTACTTGCCCAGTAGTTACTAAAGTTTCGCAAGCTACCTTGCTTTCTGAATCAAAAGCTAAAAAATTATCTAATAAAGCATCACTAATTTGGTCTGCAACTTTATCCGGGTGTCCTTCACTCACAGATTCGGAAGTAAATAAATAAGCCATAACTGGTTTTACGTTCTAGAGGAGCATTTGACTAAAAACTTTAAAAAGTAGATGTTAACTAACCCTTAGATTAGCTACAACTGCTTTAGCATTTTCTTGTGCCATACTTTATTTGGCAACTGAGGTTGCAATCAGTCAAATCCGTCCTCAAATTAATATGACGTAAAAGTATAAGAAAAGATGTGATTTGAAAAATGGTTTAACATGAAATTTTAAATCTTCTTAAATTCTTAAGCAAGCTCCTAAATTGCTTTCCCATTTATAGAACTAAAGATGATTAATTCCCAATACGAATAGTGTTCCCACCACGACCTCTATCGTTACCCCTAAACTGCTCGGACATTTCTTCCATTTTGTCCATCATAATTTTATTGTATTCTATTTGAGTAACCTCTTTTCCTTTAGATGGTGCTTCAATGATTACTTTCTCTTCTGCATTCATTACA
>JBGSQM010000001.1:0-49541 GCA_041738035.1 Cellulophaga sp. | reverse complement strand
GGGGAGGCTTTAAAAACCTTACACAAAACCATCAAAAAAGTACAAGAAGATATCGAGAATTTCTCTTTTAATACTTCGGTTTCTACCTTTATGATTGCAGTTAATGAACTTTCTGCACAAAAGTGTGCCCATAGGGAAATTCTAGAACCTTTACTTATTTTAATATCGCCTTACGCACCCCATATTGCAGAAGAATTATGGAGTAAATTTGGACACACCGAATCTATTTCAACGGCGCCTTATCCTAAATTTGAAGCTAAATATTTGGTGGAGAGCAATAAAGAATATCCTGTATCTTTTAATGGCAAAATGCGTTTTAAATTAGAACTTCCGATGGATTTTACCAAAGAGCAAATACAAGAAGCAGTTATGGCTAACGAAAAAACACTGCAACAACTAGAAGGTAGAACTCCTAAAAATATTATTATTGTACCGGGAAAAATTATAAATATTGTGGGATAAAGGTTTAAGGTTATTAGCGAATAGTAAATTTTGCTTACCGCATAGCGCAAGCGTTTGTTGTTTTTCGCTTTGAAAATAACTTTAAGCTTTAAACAATTTAAACGAGGAACGCACGACAACCAAAGTGTCAATTCAACTATAAGTCCAAGTTAAAATTCAAGTTCAAAAAGTATCAATTAGTTTATTTTGAAATGATAATTTGAAAATAGCACTAGTGAAAATTCGTGAAATTAGTGTCAGCCATTTATCTTTATGTAAGGACAAAATAATAATTCAAGTTCATTTTCAAAAAACTTTAAACAATTTTTAAACTATTTACGAAAAACAACATAAAGTTAAAGGCCATATTTGGAGTTCGCTCAGTACGTTTTGACACTTTTTAACTTTTAACTTTTCATTCTCAATTAAATCAATAGCAATCAACCATCTTACGGTAATAGCATCATTTAAACCTAAAAGTCGAATAAAAAGCTTAGTTTTTATTATTTAATTAGCGCAAAACAAGCGTTATTGTTAAAAGTTTGATTTTTAGCTAATCAGTAGTTTTTTTCAGGCCTTTTGTTTTTTTATTATAACTATTTGTAGCAATTTTGACATGTCAAAATATAATTAAAACTGACACAGACAGATCGTAGGCTATTTGTAACAAAATCAGCTTGTTCTGTGACTTAATTACAAAACATTTTCCTCAGAATTTTAAGTATATACTAAGGAAAAATAAAAAATAGTATAAGGTATGAAAGTAGGTATTCCTAAAGAAATTAAGAACAATGAGAGCCGTGTTGGTATGACTCCAGGTGGCGTTTTCGAATTAATTAAAAACAATCACGAAGTATTTGTACAATCAACTGCAGGCGATAATAGCGGTTTTTTAGATGAAGCTTACAGACAAGCTGGTGCAACAGTCCTTGATACTATTGAAGAAGTGTATGCTGTAGCAGATATGATTGTAAAAGTTAAAGAACCTATCGAAAAAGAATATAGTTTAATCAAAAAAGGGCAAATAGTTTTTACGTATTTTCATTTTGCATCAAGCGAGCCGCTAACAAAAGCGATGATTAACAGCGGTTCAGTTTGTATTGCTTATGAAACTGTTGAAGACAAAGATGGTGGTTTACCATTATTAACACCAATGTCCGAAGTTGCAGGCAGGATGTCTATACAACAAGGCGCAAAATATTTAGAAAAACCTGTAAAAGGTCGTGGATTATTATTAGGCGGCGTACCTGGAGTTTCTCCAGGGAAAGTTTTAATTTTAGGAGCTGGTGTGGTAGGTATGCAAGCTGCTAAAATGGCAGCAGGTTTAGGCGCACAGGTAACTATTTTAGATATAGACATGAAGCGTTTACGTTATGCAAATGATGTTTTACCAGCAAATTGTGTTACCGAATTTTCTAACGAATACAATATTAGAGCCCACGTAAAAACTCACGATTTAATTATCGGCGGAGTTTTATTAAAAGGTAAAAAAGCACCTAATTTAATTACTAGAGATATGCTTAAAACCATGAAATCTGGCGCCGTAATTGTCGATGTTGCTGTGGATCAAGGCGGTTGTGTAGAAACTACAAGACCAACAACGCACGAAGATCCTATTTATATCATTGATGATATCGTTCATTATTCCGTAGCAAACATGCCAGGAGCTGTGCCTTATACATCAACTTTAGCATTAACCAACGTAACGACGGCTTACGCTATAAAAATTGCAAATATGGGTTGGAAAAAAGCTTTAGCATCTGATCCAGGACTTCAAAAAGGCTTAAACATATCTGAAGGAGAAGTAGTTTATAAAGAGATTATCGAAGCCTTCGATTGGGTTTCATAAATTTGTGGTCTATTCAGAAAATTCTTAAAGGTGCTGTCTTGGGTGTGTCATTTAATTAGTTAATTGATAATAAACCAATGTCCTGGATCCAAGAGTCAAGAAAATATATATTTTTCTTTTAGCTTTGCAATCTTTATGATGACATCTCGATGGCTCTGCCTTAAGAAATTCTATTATTTAAAAATCCTGACAAATTTTCCTGAATTTATTTTGGAAAAATTTGGCGGGATTTTTGATTATATGGTGATAGTAAAAAATTAGAAATCTTCACTATCTTTAAATTTTTAAAATAATACAAGTATGATGACATATTATATTTTACTGGGCGCAATTGCTTTAGTAAGTTGGTTGGTAAGTAGTAAACTAAAAAGTAAATTTAAGTTTTATTCGCAGGTTCATTTAAAAAACGGAATGAGTGGTGCTGAAATTGCTGAAAAAATGTTAGCGGATCATGGTATTCGCGATGTTAAAGTGATTTCAACACCTGGCATGTTAACCGATCATTACAATCCTACAAATAAGACAGTAAATTTAAGCGAAGGTGTTTACAATCAACGCAATGCTTCGGCAGCGGCTGTTGCTGCTCATGAATGTGGGCATGCTGTTCAGCACGCACAAGCTTATGAGTGGTTAACCTTGCGTTCTAAGTTGGTGCCAGTAGTAAGTGTAACCTCCGGAATGTCTATGTGGGTTGTTTTTGGCGGACTTATGCTGGGTGCTGCGGCAGGAGTTGGCTTAGGTTATTACGTGGCTGTAGCAGGTTTAGTGATGATGGGTATGGCAACAGTTTTTAGTTTTATTACACTACCTGTAGAGTATGATGCTAGTAATAGAGCATTAGCATGGTTAAAGTCAAAAAATATAGTTACCCCAGACGAATATAAAGGATCAGAAGATGCTTTAAAATGGGCAGCAAGAACCTATTTGGTTGCCGCGATTGGCTCTTTAGCCACATTGGTGTATTGGGGACTTCAAGTATTTTCTGGGAATAGAGATTAATTGGAACAAAATTGTAATATAAAAAGCTCCTTTATAAGGAGCTTTTGTATTTTAATGCTAGTAATTTCGAATGGTATAAATCCTCACTTAAATAGAAATTTGTCGCTCTATTTGTTGATCCAATGAAATAAAAGTTTCTGTTCTAGACACTCCAGCAATTTGTTGAATGTGGTTATTTAATACTTGCATTAAATGCTCGTTATCACGGCACAGTACTTTTATTAAAATAGACCAGTTTCCAGTAGTATAATGGCATTCTAAAACTTCCGGAATTTTCTCTAATTCTTTTACAGCTATTGGGTTGCTCATAGCTTTGTCTAAATAAATTCCCACATAGGCCATAGTAGAATAGCCTAAAGCTTTGGGGTTTATGATGAATTTGGAGCCTATAATTAAGCCAGAATTTTCTAATTTCCTAAGCCGTTGGTGAATGGCAGCTCCCGAAATCCCAATTTTTCTGGCAATTTCTAAAACAGGCTTTCGAGCATCGTCCATTAAAAAGCGTAATATCTTTTTGTCTATTCCGTCAATTTTGACGTTTTCTTTGGTAGATTTCATTTAATGCTTATAATTTTTCTACTAAATATAGAAAAATTGTTTTAGTTTGTTACAGTTTCTATTAAAAGGATGTAAAAAACTAACCTGCAACCGATTCTGGATTGTATCCTAAATAAGGTACTTCTGTTTCAGTAAACACAATCCCATAAGCAGTTAATTCTTGAAGGATAGGTTCATAAACTTCTTTATGTAATGGTATTTGAACGCCAGCTGTTTTTATTTTCTTATTTAAAATCAATAAAGTAGCCATAGCTACAGGCAAGCCCACTGTTTTTGCCATTGCGGTATGGGTTCTGTTTTCGCCAATGACTACGGTATGTGCATCAATTTGTTTTTTTTCGCCATTTAACTCATACCCAAATTTATGATACATCACAATCATATCTTTATCGTCATCGGCTAAAGTCCAGCTATCTTCTAATATTTTTTGAAGGATCTGCGCTGGGGTAGCATGTTTAAGAAATATTTTTTTATTAGCATCAAACAAATTGAGTTCTAATAATTTTCCCCACATAACATCATCTTGATCTATTTTTAAATAATAACGTAATTTAAGTTCTACACTATCCGTGGGAGAGTAAGGTAAAAATAAATTTATAAATTCTCGGTAAGTCATACCCTCAGAATTCTCAATGGTATAGCTATCATCTGTCATGCCTAATTGCACAAACATATTCCATGCTTTCGAAAAACCAACCCTCCGCATAGTGCCTCTATACAAAGTTAAAGTATCAGACAAACCATAAGCATCTCTATATTTTAAGGAATCGCGATTGGCATAGACTTCAAATTTTCCAAAACCATCAATAGCCACAAACTCAGTTCGTCTAAATAATTTATGATACGGAATGTACTTATAAGTGCCTTCTTGAATAAATTTTGCAGCGCCACCCTGCCCAGCAAGGACTACGTTTCGTGGGTTCCAAGTAAATTTATAATTCCATAAGTTGGTATCGCTTTCCGGGGCTACTAAACCACCGCAAAAAGACTCAAACAGTAACATTTTTCCACCTTTGCGCTTAATTTCATTGATGATTTGTAGAGCACTCATGTGGTCAATACCAGGATCTAGTCCAATTTCGTTCATAAAAACCAAACCTTTTTCTTTTGCTTCTTGGTCTAAAAGCTTAATTTCATCACTCACATAAGATGCCGTTACTAAATGTTTACTAAGGGCAATACAATCTTTGGCTACATGTATATGTAAAGATGCAGGAAGCATGGATACGACAATAGCTACTTTCTGAATCATTTTTTGTCGTTCTTCTGTATTGAGAATATCCAAACAAACCACTTCAAAATTTGGATGCTTTTTAAATTTAGTAGGAATAGCATCTATATTTAGATCCCCAATAATAAGATGTAATTGCTCTTCTTCGGCCTTTTCTAAAAAATAATCTAAGAGATAAGAAGTTGATTTTCCCGCACCGACAATTAATATTTTTCGTAGCATAGTTTGTATATTTGTTGCCAAGTTGAAAAAGCGCATTTGTTATATTTGTAAAATTACTAATCATTTTAGTTATGAACAAAACAATTTTTAGTACAGGAATTCTTTTTGGTGTAATAGCGGTTATTTTAGGTGCTTTTGCTTCGCATGGTTTAAAAAGTTTAATTGATGCTAATGCGCTGGAGTCTTTTAAAACAGGAGTTACTTATCAAATGTACCATGCGCTTCTATTACTAATTTTAGGAGGATTTTCTAAAATACCTGAGAAAAACAAAAAAGTAATATTTGGTTTGATTGTCCTTGGGATCGTGTTCTTTTCCTTTTCCATCTATCTTTTAGCGATAAACAGTTTAACCAATTTTGATTTTAAAGTCTTCGCATTTATCACACCAATAGGTGGGGCCTTATTAATTGCGGGATGGATTTTACTTGGAAGACGTTGTTTGAAAGATTTTAATTAGATATTATCGAAAATAGTATCTTATGAATTATAAATTTAATAATTTTGAGGCTTTAAAACTTATAAATCATTCAAAATATGAGTAAAATCGCGAAAACGATTTCGTTAAAGGAATTAGGCATAAAAACCGATAAAGTACATTATCAACTAAGCCCAGACAACCTTCATAAAATAGCTTTAGAAAAAGGTATGGGACAAGAAGCTTCCTCTGGTGCATTAGCCGTAAATACAGGCGAATTTACAGGTAGGTCTCCTTTAGACAGGTTTATTGTTAAAGACGAAATAACTGAAGATAGGGTTTGGTGGGGTAACATCAATATACCATTTGAGCCAAAAGCATTTGATGTTCTTTATGATAAAGTGGTTGCTTATTTAAGTGATAAAGAGCTATATGTACGTGATTGTTATGCCTGTGCAGATGATGCTTATAAAATGAATATTAGAGTAGTCAACCAATATCCTTGGGCAAACATGTTCGCTTACAATATGTTTTTACGACCTACTGAAGATGAGCTTATCGATTTTGATCCAGAATGGGTAGTGATTAACGCGCCTGGTTTTATGGCTGATGAAAAAGTTGATGGTACACGTCAGCATAATTTTGCAATACTTAATTTTTCTCGAAAAATTGCTTTGATTGGAGGAACTGGCTATACAGGTGAAATTAAAAAAGGCATTTTTTCTGCTTTAAATTTTATTTTGCCCGTTTATAAAAATACCCTACCAATGCACTGTTCAGCGAACGTAGGCAAAGATGGTGATACTGCTATATTCTTTGGATTATCAGGGACGGGAAAAACAACCCTATCTGCAGATCCAAACCGAAAATTAATCGGCGATGACGAACATGGCTGGACGAAAGAAAATACTATTTTTAATTTTGAAGGTGGTTGTTATGCCAAAGTAATCAATCTATCTGCCGAAAATGAACCAGATATTTATGGAGCTATCAAAAAAGGGGCATTACTTGAAAACGTGGTGATGAACTCGAACGGAGTTGTTGACTTTGAAGATATTTCTATTACCCAAAATACCAGAGTAAGTTACCCCATTGACCACATTGATAATATTCAAGAATCTTCCATAGGTAAAAATCCTAAAAATATATTTTTCCTAACGGCAGATGCTTTCGGCGTATTGCCTCCAATTTCAAAATTAACACCTAGCCAAGCAGCTTATCATTTTATTTCTGGTTATACGGCAAAAGTGGCAGGTACAGAGGCAGGTATAGTTGAGCCAACACCCAACTTTTCAGCCTGTTTTGGCGCACCATTTATGCCATTGCACCCAGCTAAATATGCTGAAATGTTGAGTATAAAAATGAAAGAAGCAGGGGTAAATGTTTGGCTTGTTAATACGGGTTGGACAGGGGGTCCTTATGGAATTGGAACACGTATGAAATTAAAATATACGCGCGCCATGATAACTGCGGCTTTAAACGGAGATTTAGGTCTGTATTGTTACGATAAATACCATATTCACTCTGTTTTTGGAGTAGCGCAACCCAGAGAGTGCCCAGGGGTGCCCACGGAGGTTTTAAGCCCAAGAACAACATGGAATAATGATGAAAAATATTATACTACGGCTTTTAAATTAGCGAATGCCTTTAGGGATAACTTTAAAAAGTTTGAAGCCTCTGCCAATGAAGAAATAAGAAGAGGGGGCCCTCAGCGGTATTCTTTTTAATGAAGAAAGGCTTGTGATTACAAAATCACAAGCCTTTTTCGATACTTAGAAAATAAACATTACATTTTCATTAACCACTGCTTCATATCCACTTCTTTCGCAATGATTGCTCTTAAATCAATTATTGCTACGCGCTGTTGTTCCATAGTGTCACGGTGTCGAATAGTTACTGTTTTATCTTCTAAAGATTGATGATCTATGGTAATACAAAACGGTGTTCCGTTGGCATCTTGTCTTCGGTAACGACGCCCAACGGCATCTTTTTCGTCATAAACCACACTAAAATCCCATTTTAGGTCTTCTACAATTTCGGTAGCTAATTCTGGTAAACCATCTTTTTTCACTAAGGGTAAAATAGCGGCTTTTGTGGGCGCCAATACTGATGGTAATTTTAAAACCGTTCTCGTGGTACCATTTTCTAATTCTTCCTCGTGCAAGGAATTTGAAAAAACAGCTAAAAACATGCGGTCTAAACCTATAGACGTTTCCACTACGTAAGGCACGTAACTTTTTTGCAAATCGTTATCAAAATACTGCAATTTTTTACCTGAGAATTTTTCATGCTGCGATAAATCAAAGTCGGTTCTAGAGTGAATACCTTCTAATTCTTTAAACCCAAATGGAAATTTAAACTCGATATCGGCAGCGGCATCAGCATAATGCGCTAATTTTTCATGGTCATGAAAACGATAGTTTTCTTTGCCCATCCCTAAAGAAAGATGCCATTTCATTCTGGTTTCTTTCCATTTTTCATACCATTCTTGTTGCGTTCCTGGCTGAATAAAAAATTGCATTTCCATTTGTTCAAATTCGCGTTGGCGGAAAATAAACTGGCGCGCTACAATCTCGTTTCTAAAAGCTTTACCCACTTGAGCAATACCGAATGGTATTTTCATCCGGCCCGTTTTCTGAACATTCAAAAAGTTAACAAAAATACCTTGTGCAGTTTCAGGGCGTAGGTATAAGTCCATAGCACTATCGGCAGATGCGCCAATTTTAGTCCCGAACATGAGGTTAAATTGCTTAACATCTGTCCAGTTTTTTGAACCTGAAATAGGGCAAACAATATCTAACTCATCAATTAAATTGCGAACGTCTTCTAAATCTTCATTTTCTAAAGATTTTCCCAAACGTTTTAACGTAGTATTAATTTTTTCTTGGTATTCTAAAACTCTTGGGTTGGTATTCAAAAATTGCTCCTTATCAAAAGTATCACCAAAACGTTTTTCGGCCTTAGATACTTCTTTGTCTATTTTTGCTTCTATTTTGGCGGTATAGTCTTCGACCAAAACATCGGCACGATACCTTTTTTTAGAGTCTTTATTATCTATCAATGGGTCATTAAAAGCATCAACATGCCCTGAAGCTTTCCAAACGGTAGGGTGCATAAAAATGGCAGCATCAATGCCTACAATATTCTCATTCATTTGAACCATGGCTTTCCACCAATATTCACGAATGTTTTTTTTGAGTTCTGCTCCATTTTGTGCGTAATCATAAACCGCACTTAATCCGTCGTAAATTTCGCTAGATTGAAAAACATATCCATACTCTTTGGCATGAGATATTACTTTTTTAAATTGATCTTCGTGGTTTAACATCTGGCAAAAATAGAATATTACCTTAAAACGGAATAATTTATTTTAACACAAATTCAGAACTGGCCAGTAATTTTTCGTTTTCAAAAACATTAAGGGTATAAGTACCCGATGATAATGAGCCTTCTGGGATGGTAATAGATTCGCATACCCCTATTTTTTCACCTCTAAATACAAATACTGCTTTTTTACTATAGGTGTTGCCATTGACATTTATGGTGGTGGCATTATCTGCAATTATTGCTTTGTTGGGGTCTAAGAATTGTAAGTAAAGTACCTTATCTTCTTTGATAATGTTCAAATCTTCTTGAATAGTAACACAGCCTTTTAAGCGTGAAACTATCGATGCTTTGTTGGTTTGAATGCCTCCTGATGTGCGCATTCTAAAGCCAGAACCTTCAGGGTCTTCTAATCTTAAATAACTTTTTATTCTAAGCTCTTCACTAATCCTTTTATTCAATCTTCTCAAGTCAGCTTCTTTTTCTTCCAAGGTTACTGCTTTGTTTTCTAGCCTTTCCATTTTTGTTCTCGTCTCATCATACTTTTGAGCAAGAACAGAATTGTTATATCGTAAAGAGTTATTTTTGAGTTTTAGGGTGTCAAGTCTTAACTCCATAAGGCGTAATTCCTTTTTATATGCTCTTAATTTAGCAATATCATAGTTCAGCGTTCCAATAGAGTCTTCAAGCTGTTGCAATTTATATTTTGATGCTTGCATTTCAATATCATTAATTTCATTGGCTACCAATAAACGATCTACTTCGGCTTTCATGAAAGATAGATCTTTTACTAAAATGGCTTTTTCGTCATTTAAAAAATCTATCTTATTTTTGGATTGCGCATGACTATAATAGAATGCAATTAAAATACCAATTACCACAGCAAGTAATGCTGCAAGTAGTATTTTATAATTGAATTTAGTATCTTGAGTACTCATTGGGGCAAGTAGGTTTTTCGTAAGCTTTTTTAATTAAAAATTTAAATGTATATACAGTTTTCAAAGATACTAAATGATATCAACAGCATCCTAGTACCCAAGGGGTGTTTTGGATGTAATGCACATTTACATCGAGGAGAACTAATATTGTGTACCGTTTGTCGAAATCAATTACCGCTTACCGATTATAACTATAACGACGAAAACCCCTTTGATAGTATTTTATATGGCAGAGTTCCTATAAAAAAGGCAAATTCGTTTTTATTTTTCACCGACAATGGCATCGTAAAAAACTTGATGCACCATTTAAAATATAAAAATCAAGAAGTAGTTGGTGAATTTTTAGGCGATTGGTTTGGAGAAATATTAAAAGATGATCCGCATTTAAAAAATATAGATATAGATGTAGTTTTTCCTGTGCCCTTGCATAAAGCAAAACTAAAAAAGCGGGGATATAACCAAGTTTCACTTTTTGGAAAACGCATAGCGCATCATTTAAAAACAAGATATCAAGAAGATGTACTTATTAAAACTAAAAATACAAAAACCCAAACTAAAAAAGACCGCTTTTTTAGGTGGCAAAGCAATCAGGATTTATTTGTTTTAAGTAAAAACTGCCTACTTACGAATAAAACAGTGCTTTTAATCGACGATGTGGTTACCACAGGGGCAACCCTTGAAGCATGTTTAAAAGAACTCGCTAATATTGAGGGCATTACTATTTATGTGCTTACGATGGCCATTGTGGCTAAAAGTTAACATTATGTTGGTATTTTTCATTGTTTTTAAAACTTAAGGTTTCTAAAATAATTGTTTCTTTGTTCTTTAGATTATTATTATGGCCAGACGAATACTAGCTTTTTTATTTTTATTACTGATATCATTTTCTTTCTATCAATGTGGAAGAAAAGGAACCCCAACTGGTGGTATTAAAGACATTATTCCGCCTAAATTAGAAAAATCGGAACCTGCTCAAATGACTACTGATTTTAAAGCAGATAAAATTCGATTGTATTTTGATGAATATATTAAACTAAAAGATGTTCAGGAGCAACTCATTATATCGCCTCCTTTAAAAAATACCCCAATCATAACCCCTGCGGGCACGCCAAGTAAATACGTAGAAATAAGACTAAAAGATACGCTGAAAGAAAACACTACCTACACCTTTAATTTTGGGCAAAGCATTATTGACAATAATGAAGACAACCCCAATAGTTTTTTAACCTATGTTTTTTCTACGGGTACCTATATTGATTCTTTAGAATTAAAGGGCGTTGTTGAAGATGCTTTTGAAAAAGATACTGAAACATTTATAAGTGTTATGCTTTATGAGATAGATAGTACTTATAACGATTCTACTATTTATAAAAAGCCACCGACTTACATTGCCAATACCTTAGACAGTACCGTATTTTTCAATTTAAATTACTTGAGAAAAGGACAATATGCATTATTTGGATTAAAAGACAATAATAAAAATAATCTCTTTGATCAAAAGCTAGATAAAATTGCTTTTTTGACAGATACAATTACCTTGCCCACGGATGAAATTTACCTGTTGACCCTGTTTAAAGAACAACCTAATTACGCTATTTCAGTGCCTAAATACGAAGCAAAGAATAAAATTATATTTGGTTATCAAGGAGATGCAAAAGATATACAAATAAAAAACCTAACGGTATATCCTGATAGTGTTAAAACGATGATCACTAAAGAAAGGGAAAAAGATACTTTAAATTACTGGTTTACACCTTTTAAGGCAGATTCATTGGTGTTTGCTGTGGTGAATGAAAGGCTAAAATTGAAAGATACTTTTATAATAAAAACAAAAAAAGTAGCCGCCGACTCTTTAGTGATAAAGCCTAATGTAACTGGAGTTATAGGTTTTGAAGAAACCTTTTTAATTACTGCTAATATTCCAATTATTAGTATGGATACTAGTAAAATTCAGTTGATAAATAAAGATTCTGTTACTATTAATTTTACAACATTGCTGGATAGTTTAGATAATAGTCTAAACATCGTTTTTAAAAAAGAACCTGATGAAGTTTATCGCCTATCAATTTTCCCTGATTTAGTTCAAGATTTTTTTGGCAATACCAACGATACCGTGGTTTATAATTTAAAAACTAATAAATATCAAGATTATGGCAACCTGGAGTTATCGCTTAGTGGTAACGTTACCTATCCAGTAATTGTGCAGCTTACTGATGACAAAGGAGAAGTAGTTAAAAGAGAACTTTATGCGCTGGAGCCAAAGATTTTTTATTTTAATCATTTAAACCCCGCAAAATATCAGATCAGAGTTATTTATGACCACAACAAAAATAAGAGATGGGACACAGGCGATTATCTTCAAAAAATACAGCCAGAGAGGGTAAGTTATGCCCCTAAACCCATAGAAATGCGCGCCAATTGGGAAGAAAAATATGATTTTATATTGTTAGAGTAAAATCATCTTTATCGGCTAAAAATTTTAGTTTATTTCTCGTGGTTTCAATATGATCTTTGTACAAGGTAGTGGTGATAATCTCTTCGCGAGTAGAAAATAATAATTCAGACCCCAAAGCATCATACACGGCAGAATGACCCGGATATTCGTGACCTAATTTGTCTTTACCAACCCTATTTACCCCGATGCAATACGCCATATTTTCAATAGCTCTTGCCTTTAAAAGTATGTCCCAAGCATTAATTCTTGGCTTGGGCCAATTAGCTACATAAAGTAGTATATCATAATTTTCAGTATTTCTTGCCCAAACAGGAAAACGCAAATCGTAACAAATTAAAGGACATATTTTAAAGCCTTTGTAATTGATTATTATTTTTAAATTTCCAGCTTGATAGGCTTTGGTTTCGCCTGCTAAAGTAAAGGTATGACGCTTATCATAGCATGAAATTTTACCATTGGGTTCAACAAAATACAAGCGATTATAATAATTGTTATTTTCAAAATAAATTATGCTTCCAGTTATGGCAACTTCCTTCTCATCAGCTATTTGCTGCATCCATTTTATGGTTTCCTTGCCTTCGGAATGTTCAATATTATTGGGATTCATACTAAATCCTGTAGTGAACATTTCAGGGAGTATGATCAAGTCTGTGTCCGACGAAATCATATTTATTTTCTCGGAAAGCACTGCCCTATTCAAATCCGGATTTTCCCAATAGATAGAAGTCTGTACTAGTGCTATTTTTAAGCTTATAGACATGTAGCCCTTAAATATGACGTTCTAATAAATCAATTAAGGCTGGTACGCCTTGAATTTTTGCATGATCCAAAGCAGTTTTTCCGCGTACGTCTTTGAATGAAGTATCTGCGCCATGCGCTAACAAAAGTTTGGCAATTTCAAGATGGTTAAAAGTTGCCGCATAAATTAAACTAGAGGCACCCATAGTATTTTGTTCATTTACGTTGGCTCCTTTTTCAATTAATATTTTTGCAATATCATCAAAACCCTTAAAACAAACACCCATTAGAGCCGTATTGCCCGTAGCATCTTTAGCATCTATTCTAGCCCCACTATTCAATAATAATTCAGTAATTTCCAGTTGATCGTAATACGTCGCTAAAAGTAAAGGCGTAGAACCTCTTTGATCTTTACTGTTGAGAAGCACAGGGTTTTGTTTTAACATTGCCGTTACTTCAACTACGTTGCCATTTCTTATCTCATTGAAAAAAAATTCGTTCATAGCCTATTCTTTTGTTGAAGTTTCTTAGTGGCATAAAAGTAAAAAAGAAACTGCTAAATCTTGTTATGATTCAACAGTTTCTTTTAAAAATTAATTACGTCTTACATAAAAGCTTTCGCTTAGGCTAAGTCAAAACGATCTAAGTGCATCACTTTGCTCCATGCTGCAACAAAATGATTAACAAATTTCTCTTTTGCATCATTAGAGGCATAGACTTCGGCGAGTGCTCTTAATTCTGAATTGGACCCAAAAATTAAATCGACTCTTGTACCAGTCCATTTCACTGCTCCTGTTTTTCTATTTAATCCTGCAAATACATCATCAGCTTCAGTGGTTGATTCCCATTTGTTGCCAAAATCTAAAATATGAACAAAAAAATCATTAGTCAAAACTCCAGGTTTATCTGTAAAAACACCATGTCGTGATTGGTTAAAGTTCGTGTCTAACACCCGTAAACCACCAATTAAAACCGTCATTTCAGGGGCAGTTAAGGTCATCAATTGTGCTTTGTCAACCAACATTTCTTCTGCGGATAAACTATATTTTCTTTTCATATAATTTCTAAAACCGTCTGCTGATGGCTCTAAAACTGCAAAGCTATCTATATCCGTTTGTGCTTGAGAAGCATGTGTTCGCCCAGCTGAAAATGGAACGTGGATCACATACCCTGCTTTTTTCGCAGCTTGTTCCACACCAACATTACCAGCTAAAACAATTAAATCGGCTATAGATACCTTTTTATTGCCTGTTTGTGAGGCATTAAAATCATTTTGAATACCTTCTAATACCTTTAAAACTTTAGCTAATTGAGTGGGGTTGTTTACTTCCCAATTTTTTTGCGGTGCCAATCGGATTCTAGCTCCGTTAGCGCCACCACGTTTGTCAGAACCACGGAAAGTTGAAGCAGAAGCCCAAGCGGTACCTACCAATTCAGAAACGGAAAGTCCTGTAGCTCCAATTTTATCCTTTAAATATGAAACATCATGATTGTTTATTATATCATGAGTTACGGTTGGTATCGGGTCTTGCCATAATAATTCTTCTTTTGGAACTTCAGGTCCTAAATATCTAGAAATGGGCCCCATATCACGATGGGTTAATTTGTACCAAGCTCTAGCAAATGCGTCTTTAAAATCTTCTGGATTTTCATAAAAGTGCCGAGATACTTTTTCGTATGCAGGATCTTCTATGAGCGCAATATCTGTTGTCAACATAAAAGGTTGATGGGTTAAAGCAGCATCGTGAGCGTCAGGAATAGTTCCTGCACCAGCACCATTTTTTGGTTGCCACTGGTGTGCTCCGGCAGGGCTTTCGGTTAATTCCCAATCGTATTCAAATAAGTGCTTAAAATAATCGTGACTCCATTTTGCTGGCGTTGTTGTCCAAGCGCCTTCAAGTCCACTGGTAATGGTATCTATACCAACACCTGAACCATAATTATTTTTCCATCCCATACTTTGTTCAGCAATACCTGCTGCCGCTGGCTCTGCTTCTATGTATTTTGCTGGGTCAGCCGCACCGTGCGTTTTTCCAAAAGTATGCCCACCAGCAATTAGAGCGACTGTTTCTTCGTCGTTCATTGCCATACGGCCAAAAGTTTCGCGGATATCATATGCAGCTCCCATTGGATCTGGTTTGCCTTCTGGACCTTCTGGATTTACATAAATTAAACCCATGTGCGATGCAGCAAGTGGATTTTCGAGTTCGCGTTTTCCTGAATAGCGCTTGTCAGAACCCATCCATTCAGCTTCGGAACCCCAATAAACATCTTGTTCTGGTTCCCAAATATCTTCACGTCCACCAGCAAAACCAAAGGTTTCGAAACCCATAGATTCTAAGGCGCAGTTTCCTGCAAGAATCATTAAATCTGCCCAGGAAATTTTGTTTCCGTATTTTTGTTTTACGGGCCATAATAGCAATCTGGCTTTGTCTAAATTGGCATTATCGGGCCAACTATTTAAGGGTGCAAAACGCTGAGAACCAGAGCCAGCGCCGCCACGACCATCAGAAATACGATAGGTGCCCGCACTATGCCATGCCATTCTAATGAAAAATGGTCCATAATGTCCATAATCGGCAGGCCACCAATCTTGAGAATTGGTCATTACATCAAAAAGATCTTTTTTTACGGCTGTTAAATCAATTGATTTAAAGGCTGCGGCGTAATTAAAATTTTCATCCATAGGATTAGATAAAGATGAATTTTGCCTAAGTATATTTAATTTTAATTGGTTCGGCCACCAATCGCGGTTTGAAGTTCCTCCGCCCGCGGCTTGATTAACAACTCCGCCCATAAAAGGGCATTTTGCTGCACTTGACTCGTTTACATCCCATACTGTGCCTTGAGATGATCCATTAGAATGTGTATTGTTATCCATAATTGTAAATTTATCACTATAAAGAAATGCAATTTAAACATTAATTTTCAATAGGTTTTATCTATATATTTTATAGGTTTATAAGAAAATCTTATATATTAGGAGTTTAACCCTTACAAGTGTCTTTTTTTGATCATTCCTCCTCTAGTATCATTAATACGGTGCATGATCACGAAAGCTTTGGGGTCGATTTTAGAAATTTCAATATTCAGTTTGCGTGTTTCAAGTCGGGTAATTACAGTATAAATAACATCATACTCATTATGGCTTCCTTTTTTGCCATAACCACCACTTGCCTTATAAATGGTTAAACCTCTTCCTAATTTATGGACGATCATTTCTCTAATTTCATCACTTTCATCTGAAATAATGGTTACTCCTGTATATTCTTCAATACCTTCAACAACAAAATCTAAAGTTTTTGATGCTGCCAAATAGGTGAGCATGGAGTACAGAGCGGTTTCAATAGTTAAAAAATAAGCCGCTGCCAAAAAAACTAAAATATTGATAAGAATAATAATATCCCCAATGGTTGTGCCTAGTTTTCTACTTAAAAAAATTGCCACTACTTCGGTACCGTCTAAAACGCTGCCGCCACGAATGCTCAAGCCTATTCCTGCCCCTAAGAAGAAACCACCAAAAACAGAAACTAAAAGCTTATCTTGAGTAATTTCTGGAAACGAAACCGTTGCTAAAACTAAAGCTAAACCAAGGATGGCAATACTTGCTTTTATGGTGAATACACGACCAATTACCCTATACCCCATGATTAAGAAAGGCGTATTTACGAAAATAATAAGCAAGGGTAGCGGTAAATTTGATACTTCCGCAACTAATAAAGAAATTCCTGTGGCACCACCATCAATAAAACTATTGGGCAATAAAAAGCTTTCTAAACCAAAAGCTGCTGAAAAAATTCCTAAAATAATAAAGAAAACATCTTTTATAAAGGCATTTAAACTTAACCTAAGCCTTCGTGATTTTTTTAGGTAGGCTTTACCACGTAACCATCTTTTATAATTATCTTTTTTTTTGTTTTCCATATATCAAATAAGCCAAAATAAAAGGTGATTTTTTCTTAAAGTTAATAAACAATGCATTGGTTTACTGCACTAAATTTTAATTCTCAAGAGTAGAAAAAAACAGAACTGAGCTGCAATAAGCTTATCCTGTGTTGCTTACAAACTGATTTTAGCAATAATGCATAGTAACTAAAAAACTGTTTGAAGTAAAATACAAATAAATAGTTTAAGCTATGCTGTTTTTGATTGATTTCTTCCACTCCATCGTAAAACTAAAAAGCCAATGATACCAGATATTACAGAACCTGCGAGAACACCTACTTTAGAAGAGTTGATGTAAATTACTTCTTCGTAAAAAGCTAAATTGGCAATAAAAATAGACATTGTAAAACCTACACCCGCTAAAATTGCTACCCCTAAAATTTGAATAATGTTGGTATTGCTAGGCAATTGAGCCCATTTTAATTTAATACTTATAAAAGACATTAAGGTAATCCCTATACATTTACCTATAAAAAGGGCAATAGCTATATTAATAATCAACGGCACATCGATTTCCATATTTTTGCTAAAGGCAACGCCGGCGTTAGCCAAGGCAAATAGAGGCATGATAAAATACGCACACCACCCATGTAGTTTATGCTCTAAATGTTGAAGGGGAGATCTAAATTTTTCGGTTAGATCTTCCAAATTATCCATTTGGTATATTTGGTCGTGAGATAAAATGGGCTCTTTTTCTTTCTCGGTTTTAGTGATTTGATCTGCTATATTTTTTAAGCTTTCTGTAAAGTCAAGCATGTTTACTTTTTGCCTAATAGGAATTGTAAATGCTAAAAGAACCCCTGCAATAGTAGGATGAATACCCGATTTTAAAAATAAAATCCAGATGACAATACCCAATATCGTGGTTAGATATTTCGAATAAAATCCTTTTTTAGCGGCAAATATTAGAGGAATAAAGCAAAAGGAAGCATATAAAAGAAGCATCCAATTAATGGTTTCACTATAAAAAATGGCAATGACCAAAACAGCGACTAAATCGTCAACTATGGCAAAAGCCGTCAGGAAAATCTTGAGACTCAATGGGACTCTATTTCCTAATAAATTTAAAATAGCCAAAGTAAAGGCAATGTCTGTTGCCATAGGAATACCCCAACCTTTGAATGTGGCTTCGGTATTATTCAGTAAAATAAATAGTAAAAGTGGAAAAATCACCCCACCTACAGCTGCAAACAGGGGTAGCGCTGCTTTTTTTAACGAGTTTAATTCTCCAATTAATAATTCTCTTTTAATTTCCAGACCTATTAAGAAAAAAAAGATAGCCATTAAACCATCGTTAATCCATAATATTAAAGGTTTTGAAAGACTAAATGTGTCCGAAGTAACGCCTATCTTAAAATTCCATAGCCATTCATAAACATCGCTAAAGCCAGAGTTGGCCCATAACATGGCTACAATAGTTGCGCCAAATAATAACATACCACTAAGACCTTCAATTTGAACAAACTTTTGAAAAGGGGTAAGTATAATTTTTTTTATCATAGTTTGTTAGCTAAAAGTGTTAATTATCACAAGTTTTTGGGATTAGAGGCTAAACTATTAAATAATTTCGCTTTTGCCGTAAAAAATTTATTTTGAACTTGATTCTGCTTTAGTTCAGCATCAATTAATTTACTTTCCCGTGCATTAATTAAAAATAAAGAACTTTCTCCAAAGCTAAATTTACGCTCTTCTGCGGAAAGAAGCGTATTATAATTTTGAACTATTTCAGCAATTAAACTATTCTGAGTTTCAAAAGAGTCTAATTCATTGTAAATGGCGATAATTTTATTTTTTATCTGGATTTCGGCATTTTGAAAGTCAAATTCGGCATCTTGTAATTTAAATTTTGCCAATCTTAAATCTCCACGTTCTTTTCTTAAAAAAAGAGGCAAGGCAAATGTAATTCCACCTTTGTAATTAGGGGTTTGTAAAGAGTTGATGAGTTCTGGGGTTTCGGTTAAAAAATTATATTCTAAGTCAATTTTAGGTAAAAGCTTGTTTGCTTTTAAATTCTTCTCAACGTTTAGGCTTTTAATTTTAAGGTCAAGTGATCTTAATTTAGGGTGATTTTCAAGCGTAAAACTATCTAAAGGAACTCCTAAAATTTCTAAGGTAATATCAATCTCATTATTTAAATTTTGGTCGGGAATCACATTTTCTTGCAGTTCTAAAGGAATATTGTTGGCTAACCATAAAAAAGTAGATAAGTCTAAAGATGTGTTGGTTAGCCGAACTTTGGCCTGCTCTAAACTCAACAACCTATCTTGAACTGCGATTTTAGCTTCAACGGTATCGATAGCGGCTACTTGCCCCGAGGCTGCACTCGTTTTAACGCCTTGAAAGCGTATCCTAGCGTTTTCAAGAAAGTTTTGAAAAATTCGACTTTCATTGTAGGCTTGTAACCAATCAAAATAAGCCAAAGAAGCTCGGAATAAAACCTCATTGATTAGTAAATCTCGATCTGCGATGGTCTGTTCTCTAAAGAATTTTGCCTGTTTAAGTGTGGCCATACGTTCATTGATCCATAAACCTTGCCCGACAGACATAGTGAGTCCTGCGGCATACAGCCCATCTTCTAAATTTGCTTCATCAGAATTTAAAAAAGTTCCATCGCTCTGCTCAAAAGTTCCTTTTAGGGTTACCCCGTACCAAGTAGGCACTTTAAAAGTAGCATTTAATCTATCGTAATATTCTGTGCCCTTGAGTTCTTTTTTATCGAAATCTACTTCTATTTTAGGGTCAAAACCTCCACGAGACATCATTAAATTTGCTTGCCCCACCCCAATGGCTAATTCTGCCTGTTTTGCTATTGGATGGTACTTTTTTACAAACCCTAAATATTCATTAAAATTTAAGATTAGGGTGTCTGCAGGTTGCGCATGAATATGGCAACTAAAGAAAACGGTGAAATAAATAAAAAGATTTCTCATTATTTTTTTACTTATTTGAAACTTCTGTTCCTGGCTGATAAAAATTAGGAGGAAAACCATTTATTTGACGCCATAATTCATACCAAATAGGTACATCTTCTAATAAAGCAATCGTATTGGTGCCCGAACCAACACGAAGTTCATCGGGCCAAGCTTGGTCGTCTGGGTCTTGAATTAAGAGTACTCGGTATTTTCCGTTAGTGCTCATAAAGTTTTCAATAGCAAATACCACTCCTCCATAAGTTCCATAGGATGCGTTGGGCCATCCACTAAAGATAATAACAGGCCAACCGTCAAACTGAATACGTACTTTTTCGCCTTTATGTACTAGAGGAAGATCAATAGGGGCAACAAACATTTCTACGGCTTTATCGTAAATTTGGGGCATGATGCTCACCAACTCTTCACCTTCTTTAATAGTCTCTCCTAATCCTGCTTTGAGCATTCTGTTGACTAAACCGCTTCGAGTTGCTCGTATGTAATACAAATCATTGCGTATTTCATAATTGGTTAGCTCGTTTTCTAGCTTGGTTACCTGTGCTTCAGAGTCAAATTGTGAAGATTGCGCAGTGCGCATATCACTTTCGGCCTTTGAAATTTTATCGATATACTCCGCCTGAACACTATTTATTTCTATCTCGGCATTGATGACCTCATTTTTACTAGCCAGCAATTTATTTTCTTGTGAGATTATTTTTGCTTGTGTTTCTTGGAGTTTTAATTTTTTTTCTTCCACATCTGTCACGGCTTTTAAACCCTCTTCTTCTAGCTGAACTGTTCGTTCATATTGGCGTTCCGCAATTCGCAAGTTGGTTTCGGCAGCTTCTAAGTCGATGCTATCACTTTTTACTTTAAGTTTAGATTGTAGTAATTTGTTACGGGCTTGTTCTAATTTTAAGATGCGCCCATTTGCCAAGGCCCCTATTTGATTGTTTAAGGCTCTAACCTTACCCTCGTATGAATTAACAGACATTTCCTTGGCGTTTATTTGCATTCCTGTACGCTCCACTAATCTTGGATCAAAATATTCATTTTTAATTTCTGAAATGAATAATATCGTATCTCCCCTTTCTACATAATCACCTTCTTGCACATACCATTTTTCAATCTTTCCTGGAATAGGAGACTGTATGGTTTGCGGTCGTTGATCAGGTTTTAAGGTGGTTAAAGCCCCTTTGCCTCTAATATTCTGAGTCCATGGTAGAAATAAAAATATAAAACCCAATATGGCAGCACCCAAAAGAAATCTGTTCAAATGCTTGTAATGTTTTTTTGCTAATACTCTTTGTACTGAACCATAGGTAGTGAGATCAACATTATGATTCAATTTATTTTTTGATATGTTAAGCATCGTTTTTTATTTATCACTTACTATTTTACCTTCGGCTATGGTAATTATTCTATCACAACGCGTTAACCACTTAGGGTCATGACTTACAATAACTATTGACCAAGGATTAGACTTGTCTGTTAAAAATTCCATTATTCTAAGGGCATCTATCTCGTCTAATTGATCTAAAGGCTCTTTTAAAACTAATAATTTAGGTTTTCGGACGATAGCCCTAGCTAAAATAATTTTCTTAGCAACGTTATGTGGTATTTTTTGCCCTTCTGGAAATATATAAGTGTGTATGCCTTTAGGTTGTTTTTTTACAAATTCAGAAAGCTTTACTTTATCTATAGCCCAATATAATTCTTCTTGGGTGATCGAACTATCTCCAAAGGTAATATTGTTTAATATAGAGCCTTCAAACGGACTCTCCTCAGTTAACGATTGCCCAATAAAAGACCTGTAATGGTTTGGCAAAATATTGTCTAGTGCTATGTTATTGATAAATATATTTCCTTCAGTAGGTTTATAAAGACCTGTAATTAATCGCAATAAAGTTGTTTTTCCTGATCCATTACAACCTAAAATTAGGGTAGAGGTTTTTGGAAGTATCATTAAAGAAAGATTATCGATAATTTTAGGCGCATCTGATTGAGGGGCAAAACTAATTTTATTTAATTCAACCACTAAATCAGACTCATTTGTTAAGGGTGTTTGTCCTTCCTGACTTTCTATATCTTTATCAACTACTTGACCTAATTTTTCTAAAGCGGTTAACAAATCGTAAATAGTTTCTAAACCTCTAATCAATTTTTCAACAGAATTAATAACTAATAAAATAATAATTTCGGCAGCTACAAACTGCCCAATATTCATTTCTTGGTTAAGGACTAACAAGCCACCAATTAGCAACAACCCCGCTGTTACCAATACTTTAAAACCAATCATTTGAATAAACTGTATCACTAAAATCTTAAAGTGGCTTTCTCTAGCTTTTAAATAATCGTTTACCAAGACATCATTTTTCGAAAGTGCATGGCTAGTATTTCCTGATAATTTGAAGCTTACCAGAGAGCGCGCTACTTCTTGGATCCAATGCGCAACCTTGTATTTATATTTAGACTCAGCCAAACTGGTCTCTAGGCCCTTTGCTGCGGTAAACTTAAATACAACATATATTAAAACCAATAGCAATAACCCGTAAATAATAAAAAAGGGATGGTAAAAAGAAAGTAATATCAATCCAAAAATAATTTGCAGTAAAGCGGCTGGAAAATCTAACAAAAGTTTAGATAAAGACTTTTGGATATTTATGGTGTCAAAAAAACGATTGGCAAGTTCCGGTGGGTAATAATCACTAAGCTCACTCATTTTTATTTTAGGAAAACGGTAGGATAGTTCAAAAGACGCTTTTGTAAATATTTTTTGTTGTAGGTTTTCAATAATTCTTATTTGCATCAGCTGTAAAACTCCGCCGAAAGCTACCCCCATGGTTACTAATATGACTAAAATTATCCATGAGGTGCTAATTGCTGCTCCTTGAATTAAATTGATTATTGCTTGTATTCCTAAGGGTAAAGACAAGTTAACCACTCCTGCAAAAACGGCATAGTAAAAGGTTTGGAGTACATCGCGTTTATCTATTTGTAATAACCCAATTAAACGTTTGAAAGGGCTTAATTTTGTATTAGGCATTGTTATTGGCTTTTAAAGAATTTAGCACCATTTGTGTAAAATAATCGGTTGGTGTTTTAGGTTCATGGCAATTCGTTAACGAAGGAAAATGATCTTTTAAGAAAAATTGATGCAAAGCTCCTTCTAAAACAGTACTCGCCAAACTAGACGGATAGTCATATTCGGGATTTAAACTCGTAATCATTTCACTAAATCTCGCTACTAATCTTTTGTAAATCACATAATATCCATTTTTATTTTCTGAGTCTATCTCCTTAGTTAAGTACGATTTTGAATATTCGTTAATGACAATTTTATTCAAAGCTACTTCGTTAATATGAGAAAATGCAGAGTCCTCTTCGGTTTTTCTGGTTATAACTTCAATTGCTTTAATTATTCTTTGTTCTGGATCAGGAATATTATTGGTCGAAAAAACCAATTGATATTCTAGCCAACCCCAATACCAAGAGGCCAAATACAGTAAAAGTTTGTGTTTGTTTTCAAAATAACGGTAAATAGAGCTTTCGGTAGAGGCTATTTCATCTCCCAGTTTTTTGAAAGTAAACTTTTCAAACCCTATTTCATGGATCATAAGAATGCTCTTTTGTATTATTTTTTTCCCTAAATCCGATGATTCTGGGTCTTTTACAAATATTTTATCGTTAATAATAATTTTAACAGAATGCATGAGGCGATCCATCTTTCGTAATTTAAGATTCAGTTGCAAATTTAATAGTATTACTATTATACGACAGTAGTTTAACTATTTTTTAACGAAGGTTCTGCTATTTATTTTCAGTATAATCAATAATTTTAAGGGATATTTTTTTAATAAAATTAGTCATAATTTAATAATTAATATTTTCAAGTTTAATTTTTATACAGTTTTTATAATAAATAGGTTTAAATGTATCCATTTTAGTTCCTGATTTATGGACTTTTACCCCTTAGCCCCACTTATTTAAGGAACAGTGAATTTGCGGCTTTTGAAATTTATCATAAGAACATGGTTTTGAGTTGCAGCAATGGTATATATGCCGATGTTGTTCTAATAGACTTTAATGCACCGCTTAAAAAACTTTAAAAAAACACTTCATGATATTAGTACACATAATTACAGATGATAAAAAACAAGCCTTAGAAATAGTCCGAATTTTAACAGAAGAGAAACTGATACTTAACGCCATTTTATCCAAAAAAACTGTATATGAATATACAAACGGACTTATTAAAAAAAAGCAAATTTTAATTATTGGTCAGACTAAAGGTTTATTGTTTAAAATAATCAATGAAAAATTGAGCATAAAATATCTCGATAAAATGCCAATACTTTATTCGGTGCCTATTGTTTATATGAATGAAACCCAAACCGATTTTATCCGCGAACATACGGCAAAGGTTTAACCGAGTTTTCAATATTGAATTAGGGTAAATGTTATCTTAGCTCCAAAATAATTTCTCAAAGTTGAAGGAGGTGGTGCAAGAGGAGATATTTTATGCCCAAATTTGTTCAATATTTTCCTTGTTTCTACCATCTAGTCCACATTCTGAACTAGCTACCATTTTTTAATTTCAGTGTCTTCGGTAATTAATTCTATATTGCTAAATAATATCTTTTTATTTTTTTGGTCGAACTGGATTCTAGTTGTTATAACAAAATAGTAAGTTATTTCATCCTCGAAACCTCCTTTCTAGGGCACAGCTTTTTACAAGAATCTTTTTCTTGAAGCACTTTTTAGTTTTATTCTAACTTATTATTCAGTGTTTCAAATTTTGCGGTCATGGTAGGATTTCCTTTTGTTAATTTTTTGATGGTTAAATCTTCCGCTTTATTATTTGCAAGTCGGAGATTATTCACAGACGATAGCAACGCATCTTTTGTTTTATGAAGGTGGTCGATAGTTTTATCGATTTCTTCGATAGCTGTTTTAAACTGCCTACTAGCCAAATCATAATTCTTAGCAAAGCCTGTTTTGAAAATGTTGATATTTTCCTCGAAATTGGTGATATCAACATTTTGACTTTTCACTAAAGCAAGCTCAGTTTTATATTTCATTGAATTCATGGCTGCATTGCGCAAAAGCGTTATGATTGGAATAAAAAATTGAGGCCTTACCACATACATTTTCTCATGTTTATGAGCAACATCTACAATTCCGGTATTGTAGAGTTCGTTGTCTGCTTCTAAAAGTGTTACAAGAACTGCGTATTCGCACTTTTTTTCTGTTCTATCCTTATCTAATTCTTTAAAGAAATCTTCATTTCTTTTTTTTGTAGCTGTTTCGTCACCCTCGTTTTTCATTTCGAACATGATAGAAATAATTTCGTTTCCAAAATCATCAGTTTCTTTATAAATATAATCTCCTTTACTGCCCGACTTAGCATTGTTATCTTTTTCAAAATAGGCCTTTTGAAACGCCGTTGCCCGGAGTTTATTAAATTCTATTTCACAATGTTGTTCCAGCGTTTCTCCAATCATTTTGGTTGAAAGTTTTAGCTTCATATCCTTACGAAGCGCAATTTCATCATCTTTCATTTTAATGATATCATCTTTTGTTCGCAGTTCAGCAGAAAATTTTTCATTTAAAGATTTTTCCAGCAATTGTTTTTCTGAAACTATAAGTTTTACATTATTAGCAAAAGCGTCTCTTTCTTTCTCTATTTTTTGGGTCGCTTCCGATACTGCCAATTTTTTTTCAACGTCTGCCTTATCATTTTTAGCTTTTAGTTCGGTGATGGTAGATTCCTTATCCGCCAATTTTTTAGCGAGTTCTAGTTCATTGTGCGCTCTTAAATGGGCTATTTCTTTATCTTTTTTAGCTAGATTTTCTTGTAGTGCATTTTTAAGATTGGCTTCGGCTAGTTTAACGGCGCTTTCTTTTTCTTTCTCTGCAATATTTAATCTGGTCTGTAATTCTTCTTCAAACTTATGATCTCTGACTTGTTTAAGAATATCTGCAAAACCAGCTTCGTCCACTTTAAATGCTTTTTTGCAATTTGGGCAAATAATTTCGTTCATGTTAATTATTTTTTTCTGTATGATTTTCTTATGATGTTGGAATTAAAAAATAGCAACTGCGAAATGTTTATCATTTTGCAGCTTGTGATGGATAATTTTATAAAGCTAAGAACCAAACTAAGGTTATTTTAGCAAAAGTTAGCTTTTTATTTTGGTTTGTGTTATTGTAAAATTCACTGCGTTGCTCAGCAAAACCAAAATAGGTTTCTTTGCTAAATTCTTCTAAATTTATTGCATCAAAATTATTAACTACTAATAAAGACAATACAGTTTAACGTAGTTTACTTCGATGGTTTATCTTTTTCAAAGTAAAGATATATGTATAGCGCTAAACCAAATTTAGAACTGTCCGTAGAAGCAAGTCGATATCCTTTTTGAGAATATTCATCTAACTTTGCCTGAATATCGGCTTTGGAGTCATTTACAATGTGGTTTTTATCAAGTGTTAGCTTGGAGTAATAAATCAAGGTTTCAACTTTGTATTCTTTCATCACGGTATGGTTTTTTAGGTAAGGCAAAGCACAAAAGCATCATCAAACATCGTATTTTACAATCCTAAAAATACACAATTATCTTAAAACCCAAGACAGAAAATATAAACTAAACTTACAAGGTATAACGAAGTTGTAAACTCGTGTAGTAATTACGGTCATTTCCTGGATAATAATAACGGGGTTCAGCGCCACCAAAAGCTTGGGTATTTATTAAAACGGATTGGGCATAACGTACATCAAAAAGGTTGTTCAACCCAAATTGTGCATTTACGGAAAAGTTACTACTCATCTTTTTTTGAAACCCTATTTTCGTATTAAAAACGTTGAAAGCATCGCTAAACAAGGTATTGGCATCTGTGAGCGGAATAGCACCTACGAACTGGTGAACCGTGTTCCAGTAAAAATGATTAAAAAAACTAGCTTGCAGGCCAGAAGTTACATTATGTTTGGGAACTCCGGTTAACTCGTTCCCTGCAAAGTTGTTCTCACCATCTATAAAATCTATAAAAGTATGGTTGTTGAAGGTATAATTTACAAAAGGGTTTAGGCTGATTTTCGTAGAAATATCTAACCTATAATTACCTGCAATTTCAATTCCTTGATGCTTGGTTTTACCTGCATTTTTACCCACAAATTGGTCATCACCGACACGTTGAGCTACCAATAAATTTTTGATATCCATTTGGTAAATGGCAGCATTTATGCTGAGTTTTTTATTTGCCAAATAAAGGGTAGTACCCAATTCGTAATTAGTTCCTGTTTCTTGCTTAATATCAGGATTAATAACGCCACTTGGGGTTAAAGTTTCTTCTAATGTGGGGTTCGAGTAACCTCTGCTGACATTGGCATAAAATTGTTGGTTTTCTGAAAGTGAATAGTTGAGGGTTAAACTAGGCAACACAATCGCCTTAAAATCGCGTCGAGCACTTTTATTATTCGGTGCATTGTTAAATAAATCCCTATAATTGTAGGTTGTTTTGTTGATATTCAAACCCAATTGTGCGCTAAATTTATCATCAAATGGCACTAAAAGGGTTGCGAAGCTGTTTAACTGTGTTCTAAATTCTTTATTTCTGGTAAAAAGATCACCTTGCAAGCTTCCGTTTCCATTATTTTGTTGGTATAAATTTTCGAATTCGCTCCAATTAAGTTCGTCTTTATAGAGTTCTGTTCCAAAGGAATATTGGCTTGCCTTAGAAAAAACCTTCAAATCGCCATAAAAACGAGTTCTAAGGCCAAATCCGTTAGTAAATTCATCTAAAATTCCAAAAGGTCTTGGTTCATAATGGTCTAAATAGGTGTAAAAAATACTAGTTGAATTCTTTAGTTTTTCGCTTAAAGTGTAGTTGTGGTAAAGTCCTATTAAACTGTATTTATTGGCTTCAAAACCTTGTGATGCTTTCCAAGTAAAGGCTGCTTGTTGCGGGTCTTCTGTAAAAGCGGTAATCCCTAAAGAACTTGGAATTTGAGCCGTATAATCCACATAGTTGAACAATAAACCCAAGCTGCTTTTTTGATTTATTTTGTAGGAGGCGTTTAAAAGCAAGGCATCACGCTCAAACTCATTATTTTCTCGATAGCCATCGGTGGTGATATGATCGTAATTTAAACTTAAGGAGAGCTTATCATCTGAGTGCGAAAACGAAATACTATTTTTTAATAGATTGTAAGAGCCAACCGTAAAATTATTATTAAAATTGGTCGATTTGCCCAAAGCTTCTTTAGATTGTAAGAGAATGGCACCGCCTAAATTAGTGCCATAGCTGCTAGCTTTGGGGCCTTTAACAACTTCAATTTGGCGTAAGCTTTCTAAATCGAAAGCTTCAATAGAGGAGAACCCAGAGCCATTAGTAATCGGGATATCGTTATAATACAAACGCAATTTGTCCGTGCCAAATAGCGTTCTCGCGCCAACGCCACGAATGGTAATTCTGTTGGTATTTAAAGCCCCTGAAAGAACGTAAACACCGGGAATTTGATTTATAGCGGATACTACATCAACTGGACTATAATTCTGAAAAACCTTTGCCCCGATAAGGTCAGAGGGTGTAATACCTTCCACTTTTTTGATAAGGATATTTTCTAAAACAATAACCTCGTCGAGGGCGGTAACACTATCTTTTTTGGTAGGAACTTGTCCGAAAACAGAAAAAGTAATTCCTAAAGAAAGTACAGAAACTAAAATGCAATCTTTCATAATGTAAATTAAGGCTGTAAAAGTAATAAGTTATGTGGGAATTGCGTGTGTAAAGGATTTATAAATTAGCGCAATGGATACTTTATAACAAACATTGCTTATTTTCGAAAAAAATAAAAAGAATGAAAATTGTTTCCTATAACGTAAACGGAATTAGAGCGGCGATTAATAAAGGTTTTATAGATTGGCTGAAAATGGTAAACCCTGATGTGGTCTGTCTTCAAGAAATAAAAGCGCAAGAAGAGCAGTTAGATGTTACCTTGTTTGAAGATGTAGGCTACAAGTATCATTATTGGTATAGTGCACAAAAAAAAGGCTACAGCGGTGTCGCGATTTTATCAAAAGAAAAACCAGATCATGTAGAATTTGGCACGGGGATAGGGTATATGGATTTTGAAGGTAGAAATATCAGGGCCGATTTTAATGGCCTTTCTATTATGAGCATGTATTTGCCTTCTGGCACCAATTTAGACCGCTTAGATTTTAAGTTGCAATACATGGCCGATTTTCAAGAATATATCCATCAATTAAAAGCAAAACATCCTAATTTAGTGATTTTAGGCGATTATAACATTTGCCATGAAGCTATTGATATTCACAATCCAGTCGGACTAAAAAATGTCTCTGGTTTTTTGCCCGTTGAAAGAGCTTGGATTGGCAGTTTTATGCAGAGCGGTTTTATTGATAGTTTTCGGGTTTTTAATCAAGAACCAGATTATTATACATGGTGGAGTTATAGGGCAAATTCACGAAACAATAATAAAGGCTGGCGTTTAGATTATGCCTTGGTTAGTAAACCACTAGAAAGCAGACTCAAACGTTCCGTAATTCTATCAGAAGCAAAACATAGCGATCACTGTCCTATTTTGGTGGAATTGGATTAATAATTAATTTGATAAAGAAATAAAGCGCTAAGAATATTCTTAAATTTGACCCAATATTTATTTTGAAATTATTCTTATGGAGTTTACAACCTTACCACATACCAATATTAAAGTAAGTAAAATATGCCTAGGCACCATGACTTGGGGCAATCAAAATACCGAAGCTGAGGGACACGAGCAGATGGATTTTGCTTTGGAACAAGGTGTTAATTTTTTTGATACCGCCGAATTATATCCTATTCCTGCACATCCAGACAGGTATGCAGATACCGAAAGAATAATAGGCACTTGGTTTCGAAAAAACCGAAATAGAGATAAAGTAGTTTTAGCATCAAAAATTGCAGGGAGAGGCGATATGTCAAAATTTATCAGAACAGATGGTTTTGATAAGGAGGCTTTAATTGATGCAGTTGAAGGGAGTTTAGAACGCCTGCAAACCGATTATATAGATCTATACCAACTTCATTGGCCCGAACGGAAAACTAATTATTTTGGAATTCGTGGATACGTGCATGACAGCAAAGATTTTTGGGAAGACAATATTCATCAAGTATTGGAAACCTTGCGGGATTTAGTCACACAAGGAAAAATTCGCCAGGTTGGTTTATCGAATGAAACACCTTGGGGTGTGATGCGCTTTTTGGAAGAAAGTAAAGTTCATGGAACATTGCCTAGAATGGTTACCATTCAAAATTCGTATAATTTATTAAATAGAGTGTATGAAACTGGTTTGGCCGAAATATCTCATAGAGAAGATATAGGGCTTTTAGCCTATTCTCCTTTAGGATTCGGGGTGTTGAGCGGTAAATATTTAGGGGACAGATTGCCGGATAATTCTCGTTTAAAATTATTCCCAAATTACAAACGATACAGCGGAAAAACCGCTATTGAAGCGACTGAAAAGTATTATAAATTAGCGCAAGATCACGATTTAAGCTTGGCTGAAATGGCATTAGCGTATGTAAATACTAGGCCTTTTGTAACTAGTAATATTATTGGAGCCACCAGTATGCGCCAACTTCAAGAAAATATTGCAAGTATTGATATTCATTTGATTGACGAGATTTTAGAAGGGATAGAAAAAATTCATAGCGAAATTCCGAATCCAGCTCCGTAAAAAAGTGTTTCAGGTTTAAACAGTTTAACACTTCGACTGTGCGCAGTGCAGGACTTAAAGGTTGAAAGTTGAGTTGTTGGTTTATGGTTGTTAGTTGCTAATTCATTGAAAACATCAAACGTACAACTTGCAACCTTCTAATTTCGTATTTCGTATTTTTTTGAATTTGTACTTTTACTTGAACTTGTTTTTTACCTAAATAAATACCCAGCAACATCTTCAATTTTTGACACTAATTGAATTTTAATAGCCGTATTTTTTAGTGATATTTTATTGTTTTTGGAGACAAAAATAGTGTCAAAGCCAAGCTTTTCGGCCTCTAAAATTCGCTGTTCTACGCGTTGTACAGGTCTTATTTCTCCTGCCAAACCTACTTCTGCGGCAAAACAAATGCCTTTTTCAATGGCAATGTCTTCGTTACTCGATAAAATCGCGGCAATAACCCCTAAATCTATTGCAGGATCATCTACAGATATACCGCCCGTTATATTTAAAAAAACGTCTTTGGCGGCTAATTTAAAACCAGCCCTTTTTTCTAAAACGGCTAAAAGCATATTTAAACGTTTGGCGTTATACCCGGTGGTAGAGCGCTGAGGTGTACCATAAACTGCGGAGCTTACCAAAGCTTGTATTTCAATCATTAAAGGCCTCATACCTTCTATAGTTGATGCGATAGCTGTACCACTTAAACCTTCATCGTTTTTTGATATTAATATTTCCGACGGATTATTGACTTCTCTTAATCCACTACCTTGCATTTCATAAATCCCTAATTCGGACGTAGAACCGAATCTGTTTTTTAAAGAGCGCAGAATGCGATACACATAATTGCGGTCGCCTTCAAATTGAAGTACACTATCCACCATGTGCTCTAGAATTTTAGGTCCAGCGATAGAGCCGTCCTTGGTAATATGTCCGATTAAAATAACGGGCGTATTGGTTTCCTTCGCAAACTTTATCAACTCAGCCGTGCACTCTCTAATTTGAGAAATACTTCCTGCGGCAGATTCTATATAGTCAGAATGTAGGGTTTGAATGGAATCAATAACCACAATATCCGGTTCAGTAGCTTCAATTTGTTTAAATATATTTTGAGTTTTTGTTTCCGTTAAAATAAAACAAGTTTCACTATTCGGATGAATACGGTCAGCACGCATTTTTATTTGTTTCTGGCTTTCTTCTCCTGAAACATATAAGGTTTTATAAGGTAATTTTAAGGCAATTTGAAGCAACAGCGTACTTTTTCCAATCCCAGGTTCTCCCCCTAAAAGTGTTAATGAACCAGGTACAAGTCCGCCCCCTAAAACCCGATTAAATTCAAGATCAAAAGTGTTTAAACGAATTTCTTTATCCGTGCTAATTTCATTAACGCGTAATGGTTTTGCAATTTGTTTTGCGGTGTTAGAGGGCGTTTTCCAGCTCGATTTTTCTTCTTTTTGAACTACTTCTTCTACAACGGTATTCCATTCTTTACAAGCGGAACATTGTCCGACCCACTTCGCATATTGCGTGCCACAATTCTGACAAAAAAAAGCTGTTTTTGTTTTGGCCATTACCTTTTTTTAGGTTAATCCCAAAAGTAAGGAATAATTAAAAATGAATAACTAAAAATTAAAAATGATTGCGCTCATTGAGCGGCTTGTGCTAAGTGAAGTGAAAGTATGATTGTATTTTAAAATTTTGTATTACTATTCAGAAAATAGTTGTAAATTAAAACTTTAAATATAAAATGATGTAGGATCAAATTTTTCATTCAATCAACTGGAACTCATCATAGGGATTAATGCATTGAATATGTTGAAGCTACAATTAGGATATGCTATTCCATACCAAAAGGAGAATAGTAATTTTTTTACTTTTCGAATTTTATTGGCTTTAGGTAATGAGGGCTACTATGATAATTTGAAAATAATTGAATAACTGGAGTTGAAAAAAGTTTTCACCACATAATTTCGAAATGCCACTCTCTAAAGCATCCCACTGCTATTTGTTAAACTTTAATTGATAAAGATTCATAAAATTTAACTGTTCAACAGCAGAGTTTGCTTCAAAACAGTTTAATTTCCAGCAAACCAACATTAAACTTTTCAAACTTTTTTACCCAAAAACCTAGTAACCAAAATCTGCCTTCAGTGCATCCATTTTTTCCAGTGCCATATCTTTAGTTAAAAAGTCTATTTCTTCCATTCCGAATGCTTTTTCAAAAGTTTTTAGCGCCTTTTTAGGCTCACCGATTTGTTCGTAATATTCGCCTTCAAAATAGAATCCGAGCATGGTGGTTGGGTATTCTTTTTTGCACAAATCTGAGAGCATTTTTAGCGATTCAAAATCTTCTTTTTTGCGGGTTGCCGCATAAATGGCCATAATATCATTTAAATCCACATTTTTTTGAAATCCGAAAAGTTTTTCTATCGTATCATATTTATGAGCTAAATAATCAAAAACAGGATCTGTTGAGGTCAAAATTTGAGTTTTATATTCGGTAGGGCTAATGGGTTTAAACATTTTGAACACATGATCAAAGGCTTTTCCAAGGCTATAAGTTGCTACAGAAATATGGTCAGCATCTGTGTAAACATCATAAAAATAATTTAAATTTTCTTTTTCTAGAGCTTTTAGCGCCGTGTTTAATAAAGGAATTTGTTTGTCTTTTTTAGCCAATTCACCGTCGGTAATTAAATGATAAAAAATGGTTTTCTTCATGGCTTGTAGTCGTGTAGGGATTCTAGTTTCCATTTCAGGAGCTAAAGTAGGCGAAATCAATACGTACGAGTTGAAAAGTGATTGCTCTTTAAACAAATAATAATTAGCGAAATTGGCGGTAATATCATACCCAACAATCATTTTAAAAGGCGCAGTACTGTAGCTGGTATCTAAATAGGGAATCAATTCCATCGATAGAAATTCGAAAAAAAGTTTTGCTTTATCGCCAGGTAAGCCCGTAGTTTCATCAAAAGCACCATCTTGCAGTCGTAAATTGTCTTTACTTTGGTGTACTCCAGCAATAATAGCCTGAGGCATTCCATGAAATTTACTGTAAAATTTTGCAGTCGCTACTACATTATCAAATAAGTAGTCGGCATCTAAAACTATAATGAGCGGATATTTTTTTTCTTTCGAATAATCTTCTGGAAAATAATAACTTACATCTCGTCTTTCTTGAAGTTTAAACGATTCAAATATTTCTTGAGTTACTTGGGCATTCACCCCAAAGCATATAAAAAGTGCAAAAAATAAGACTGTAGGTTTCATAAATTTGGTTTTGGTGTTGAACTAATTTTAAAACAATTTTAGGAATTGTTTCTGTTCAATAACGGTAATATCAGAAAAGATATTGCCCCAAAAACCACAACCATTAAAGTTTGTGAAATCCACATAATCCACCCAAAAGCATCACCAGAAGTACTGCTAATCCCAAAAATGGCTAGTGCACTACTCACCGCAATGGGGTAAAGACCTATGCCGCCATTTGTTGCTGTCATGGCAAAAGCACCAAAAACAAAAGCTACTAAAAGTTGACTTATGGTTAAAACAATGGTTTCAGGAACGGTAAATTTTATGACCCAAAACATGCCAATATATAAAAGCCAAATAAATAAGGTGTGTGCTATAAACGCCCACTTGTATTTCATTTTAAAAATACTTAACACACCTTGTAATAAGCCTTTTAAAAAGCTTCTAATTTTTGATAAAAAGGTGTTTTTTGATTTTTTCAGCAGAACGTAGGATAAGGTTGCTCCCGCTGCGCCAAGAAACAATAAAATCATGAGCGAATTTAGATTAAATCCTCTATTTTGAAAAAACTCAAGTATAATATCCGTCTGCAAAAAAAAGGTTAAAATAACCACTAATAAAAGCATTATTAAATCAACAACCCTTTCGGTGACAATTGTGCCAAAACCTTTTTCAAAAGGCACTTTTTCGAAGGTTGATAAAGCTGTTGCGCGCAAAATTTCACCTGATCTTGGGATGCCTAAATTGGTAAAATAAGCCGTTAAAATAATGAGAATGTTATTGATTAATTTTGGTTTATAACCGAGAGGTTCTAATAAGTAATTCCAACGTATAGCCCTTGATATATGACTCAAAATTCCCATTAAGACAGAAACTCCTACCCAAAACAAATCAGCTTCTTTAATGTAGAAGAGTATTTGTTTTCTATCTTCAGGAGTTGTGGCGTTATAGGAATACCAAACTAAAAAAACTCCCAATACCATTGGGAGTGCCGTTTTGAGTGTTTTTTTTATGGTTTTTTTCAACTTATTGCAATAAGTTATTTTCTTCATTTGGGAATACTAACGCCGGATTAAAAGTCTTTGCTTTTTCGATATCCAGCATACCATAGGTAATCAAAATAAGGACATCACCAACGGCTACTTTTCTAGCAGCAGCGCCGTTCAAAGTAATTTCGCCACTATTTCTGGGGCCAGGAATAGCATAAGTTTCTAAGCGTTCGCCATTGTTATTATTCACAATTTGAACCTTTTCACCTCTAATAATATTTGCAGCATCCATCAAATCTTCATCAATGGTAATACTACCAATATAATTCAGGTCTGCTCCGGTAACTTTTACACGGTGTATTTTAGATTTTACAACTTGTATTTGCATAGCACAAAGATACTAATTTACAGGGCAATGTTATCGATTAGTCGAATACCATCAGCGAAAACGGCGATAAAAGCCCTATATTGTTTATTTTTAATTTTTCTTTTTATTGGTTTAAGCGTTTCGATATCAGCAATTTGAAAATATTCTAATCTAAAATGGTGCTTTGCATCAAACTGATTTTTCACCCAATTTGTTACTTCTAAAGCACTTTTTGTGCCAAACTTTTCTTTGGCAGTATTTAGAGTTTCAAAGATTAAGGAAGCTTTTAGTCGTGTCTCATAAGAAAGCCTTTCATTTCTAGAACTCATGGCTAGGCCATTTTTTTCTCTTATAATGGGGCATCCAATAATTTCAACAGGAATCTGTTTATTTTTTACCAGCTTCTTAACTATTTGAAGTTGTTGGTAATCTTTTTCTCCAAAATAGGCTTTATTTGGTTTTATAGACCTCAAAAGCGCTTCAACAATGGTGCCTACGCCATCAAAATGTCCAACTCTAAATGCTCCTTCCATAACGGTATCTAATCCATCAAAATTATATTTTTCGGCTTCCACTTTGTCATGGTATATTTCTTCAACACTTGGCGCGTAAACTATAATTTTATCAGAAACTTTTGCAATCAATGCTGTGTCTTGCGTTAAATTTTTAGGATATTTCTTTAAATCTTCCTTGTTATTAAACTGTGTTGGGTTTACAAAAACACTCACCACAACCTCGTCATTTTCTTTGAAAGCCCTTTTTATTAAAGCGATGTGTCCTTGATGTAAAGCACCCATAGTAGGCACTAAGCCAACAGATTTACTTTTTGAAAAGATGACCGACAAATGCGCTTGTAATTCCCTTTTTGTATCTAATAATTGCATTAATACTTATTTAACAGCCCGCAAACTTAGATAATTACTCTTAATCTGCATAATTTTTGTAATTTTGCACCCACGCCGAGAAAATAAATAAAAAATAGCTTTTATGAATGGTAAAAAGATATTGTTTGTATCTTCTGAATTAGTGCCTTATCTGCCAGAGAATGAAGTTTCTCTGATGTCTTATGAAACGCCTAGGATGGTTAATAGCAATGGAGGTCAAATTAGAATCTTTATGCCGCGGTTTGGTAATATTAACGAAAGACGCCACCAATTACACGAGGTTATTCGATTATCGGGTATGAATTTGGTGATTAATGATATGGATATGCCATTAATTATTAAAGTAGCGTCTATTCCAAAAGAAAGGATTCAAGTTTATTTTATCGATAACGAAGAATATTTTAAGCGAAAAGCTACGTTTACCGATGAGAACGGTGTGCTTTTTCCTGACAATGATGAGCGCGCTATTTTTTTTGCTAAGGGAATTGTAGAAACTGTAAAGAAATTAAATTGGTCTCCAGATATCATTCATGTTCATGGTTGGATGGCTTCCTTAGTACCACTTTATTTAAAACAATATTATGCAGATGAGCCATTATTTTCAGATAGTAAAATAGTGACATCGGTATATTCCAAAGGTTTTGATGATACTTTGAACACAGATTTGATTAAAAAAATAGCTTTTGATGGTATTGCAGAGGAAAAATTAGTTTCCTTAGCTTCTCCGGACTATAATAATTTGTTAAAAGTTGCGGTAGATTATTCTGATGCTATTATTTTAGCATCCGAAGATATTCCGGACGATTTAAACAAGCATATTACCAACCTTCAAAAACCAGTGCTGGCTTATGTGCCTTTTCATGAATTTGAAGAAGCTTATGCTAATTTTTACAACACTGAAGTCTTAAAATAGTTTACATGAAATTTTACAAAAAAATTTATATCCCTTTGCTTTCAGGCATTTTATTGGTGCTATTCTTTTCTTCTTGCGAGGAAGAAATTACGAACATTGGGGCTGGGGTTATTGGCGGCGAACCTTTTGAAACAGGTAAAGTTGTTTTTGACGTTTTTGCCAATAATAGAAAAATAAACGCAGTAAAAACAAATGAATTGCCCATATACCAATTGGGTAATTTTCAAGATCCTCTTTATGGGAGAACTACCGCGTCTATTGTATCGCAAGTACAATTATCAGTGTTGAACCCAACATTTGGTAGAACGGCTCAAGCTTTAGAAAATACAGCCACTTCCAACCCTATTACATCAGCCACTATTCCAGAGAACGAAACTATAAAGTCAGTTTTTTTGTTTATTCCTTATTTAACTAATGTTAGAGATGCTGACGGTGATGGGGTTCCAGATGAGTTTGATGTTGACCCTGCTGACCCCAATAGTGATTCAGATGGAGACGGACTAACAGACAATCAAGAACGAATAGCTAGAACCAATCCCTTAAGTAATGATACCGATGGCGATGGTATTTTAGATGCGGTTGATCCAGAAAATAATAGAACCGCTTTTCCGAAAAAATTTGTTATAGATAGTGTTTTCGGTGCTGGTAAAGCTCAAGCTTTTTCTGTAAAAGTACGGCGCTCTACCTATTTTTTAAGAGATTTAGATCCCAATACTAACTTTCAGCAATCCCAAGAGTATTTTTCTAACACCCCAAATTTTAATAATTTTCTCGGGGAAACATTAGCTGATGTGGACACCCTAACTGTTAGAAATAAAGAAATTATAATTTTCCAAAAAGACAATCCAGACACGCCGGAGGTTGATGAAAGCAGAGCGGTGGACCAAACAATAGCGCCTGGTATTTATCTTCCTTTGGACAATCAATTTTTTCAAGAAAACATATTAGATAAAGAAGGACAACCAGAACTTTTGAATAATAGTAACTTTAAGAATTATCTAAGAGGGATTCATATTGCTATAGGTCAATCAGACGATATATTTATGCTCCTTAACTTAAGAGGGGCCAGTATTACCATGAACTATACATATGATGCAGTGGATAATAATGGTACTGCCACAGATTTTACTGATGATGTCATTGAAAAACTAGAAGCCAGATATGCTTTTACTTTAACTACGGGTGGTGGAGTAGATCAAAATGGTTTTCCCATACCTGTTGTGGGAAATGCGGTGAATACTCTGGTGAATGAAACTTATCCTACTGAAATACTAGATGCTTTAAATTCGACAAACAATGCCCAACGTATTTACCTTAAAGGAGGTGCTGGTGCCTATGCTGAACTAAAACTTTTTGACGAAGATGCGGCTGTTAGTCAGGCTATTATAAACGAATTAAAAACGAATAGGTGGATTATTAATGAAGCCAGTCTTGTTTTTTATGTGGACCGAGAAGCTTTAGATGCCGCAGGCGAAGTTATTGAGCCATTAAGGTTATATTTGTACAACACGGAAACCAATGCACCTTTATTTAATCCTACCAATGAATTTAGTGCTTCGGAAACCAACAGTTTACAGAGATTTTTATTTTATAATGGAATCTTACAAAAAGAAAACAATAAAGGCGTAAAGTACAAAGTGCGTATTACAGATTATATAAACAGTCTGTTGCTTAGAGATGCTGAAAACGTTACTATAGGCTTGTCGCTGACCTCAGATATCGGAAATATTGGAGTAGGAAACGCCATGGTAACTAAAGAAGGTGTTGAGATGATGGCTAAAATTCCTGTAATGTCAACGGTAAACCCTTTTGGTACTGTACTTTATGGTAACAATGTAGATGCAACGGAACTGGATAAAAAGCTTCAACTCGAAATTTCTTATACAAAAGCGAATTAAAATGTACTGTATTGTACCACTTAAAGTAATTATTCGTTATACATCTAAACTTTAAATATTTTATCCTTCTTGTACAATACCTTTGCAGTAAAATTAATCACTAACCAAAATAGTTAAACTAATATGTGTGGAATTGTTGGATATATAGGTCACAGAGATGCTTATCCTATCATAATTAAGGGCTTACAGCGATTAGAATATCGTGGGTACGATAGTGCAGGGGTGGCAATTTATGACGGAAATAACATCAATATATGCAAAACTAAAGGAAAGGTTGAAGATTTAAAGCAGAAGGCTGAAAACTCAATCTCCTTAGAAGGTAAGTTAGGTATAGGCCATACAAGATGGGCTACGCACGGGGTGCCGAACGATGTTAACTCTCATCCTCACCAATCTAATTCTGGCGATTTAGTCATTATACACAACGGAATTATTGAAAATTATGACTCCATTAAAAAAGAGTTAATCAAAAGAGGTTATATTTTTCATTCAGATACTGATACTGAGGTTTTGGTAAACCTTATCGAAGAAGTAAAGAAAAAGGAAGGTGTAAAACTAGGAAAAGCTGTGCAAATTGCCTTAAATCAGGTTGTTGGAGCTTATGCTATTGCTGTTTTTGATATTAACAAACCAGATGAAATTGTAGTAGCTAAATTAGGAAGTCCCTTGGCCATTGGTATTGGGGAAAACGAATTTTTTATAGCTTCTGACGCTTCGCCATTTATTGAATTCACCAATAACGCCATGTATCTTGAAGATGAAGAGATGGCGATTATTCGTTTGGGGAAAGAAATAAAACTTCGTAAAATAAAAGATGATTCTGTTGTTTATCCAACGATACAAGAATTACAATTAAATATAGAAGAAATTGAAAAAGGCGGTTACGACCACTTTATGTTAAAAGAAATATACGAGCAACCTAGAGCTATTTTAGATACTTATAGAGGTCGCTTATTAGCCAATCAGGGCATCATTAAAATGGCAGGTGTTGATGAAAATTTAGAGAAATTTTTAAACGCTAACAGAATTATTATTGTGGCCTGCGGAACATCTTGGCACGCTGGTTTGGTAGCAGAATATATTTTCGAAGATTTAGCGAGAATTCCGGTTGAAGTAGAATACGCATCAGAATTTAGATATAGAAATCCGGTAATAACGGATAAAGATGTGGTTATCGCTATTTCACAATCAGGAGAAACTGCAGATACATTGGCGGCGATTAAACTAGCCAAAGAAAAAGGGGCATTTGTTTTTGGGGTTTGTAATGTGGTAGGTTCTACAATTTCAAGAGAAACCCATGCTGGTGCTTATACCCATGCAGGTCCAGAAATTGGTGTTGCATCAACTAAAGCATTTACAACTCAGATTACTATCTTAACCTTGATTGCTTTAAAGTTAGCCCAAGAAAAAGGTGTGTTTTCAAAAAGTAAGCTGCATGAATTTTTAACGGAATTGGAAAACATTCCATCTAAAGTTGAAAAAACATTATTAACGAATAAAATAGTTGAAAAAATAGCAGAAGTTTATAAAGATGCTACCAACTGTTTGTATTTAGGAAGAGGATATAATTTCCCTGTGGCCTTAGAAGGTGCATTAAAATTAAAAGAGATTAGTTACATTCATGCTGAGGGATATCCTGCTGCTGAAATGAAACATGGTCCTATTGCTTTAATTGATGAGCATATGCCAGTGATTGTTATTGCCACAAAAAGGGGTCATTATGATAAAGTAGTGAGTAATATTCAAGAAATAAAATCTCGTAAAGGAAAAATCATTGCGATTGTTACAGAAGGTGATGAAACGGTAAGAGAATTAGCAGATCACGTTATTGAAGTTCCGGAGACATTTGAAAGTCTTACACCTTTATTAACAACCATACCTTTACAGTTACTTTCTTATCATATTGCGCTAATGAGAGGTTGTAATGTAGATCAACCGCGTAATTTGGCAAAATCGGTTACGGTGGAATAAAATAATTATTAGCACTTAAAACAGGATGTCTTGAACAGGCATCCTGTTTTTTTTTGACAAATTCTAATTTAAAACAAGCTAGTTTTATTAAAATAGTATTATGCATGCATAATTTTTTCCATTTTCTTATTGTTGATTTAAAAAATATATTATCTTCGACCTATAACTTAAATTAACTTAAACCCCTCGAATGAAAACAATACTATATTTATCCTTTCTATTGATAGGATTTCTTGGTTTCTCTCAAACAACTATTAAAGGTAATGTTGTTGATGAAAACAGTCAGCCAATACCAGGCGCAAACGTTGTGATAGCCGGAAAAACGGTTGGTACAGTAACCGACTTTGACGGAAATTTTACCCTTCAAACCGCAGAGGTTCCACCTTTTAGGATTAGAATAACAAGTATTGGTTACTCTGAAGTAACCAAAGAGGTAACCAGTAATAACCAAAATATCTCTGTGGTGCTCAATGAATCTCAAACGTTTTTAGATGAAATTATCATTTCGGCCTCTAGAACTCCCGAACGTATTTTTGAATCGCCAGTATCAGTTGAACGTTTTGGTGCTAAGGAAATTAAAAACACAGCATCTGAATCTTTTTATGCGGGACTGCAAAATTTAAAAGGGGTTGATGTAAACACGAACAGTTTAACCTTTCAATCTGTAAACACAAGAGGGTTTGCCACTTTTGCAAATACCAGATTTTTGCAATTAGTTGATGGAATGGATAACTCTGCTCCAGGACTTAACTTTGTGTTAGGTAACCTTGTAGGTATGTCTGAGCTCGAAGTTCAGAGTGTTGAAATTCTACCAGGGGCTTCTTCTGCCTTATATGGCGCAGGAGCTTTTAACGGTGCACTTTTTATGACCAGTAAAAACCCATTTGATTATCAAGGAATAAGTGCTTATATTAAGACGGGATATACCGCTCAAAATGCAGCGGGTACAAATGCATACTATGATGCTGGTATTCGTGCAGCACACGCCTTCAGCGACAAATTCGCTATAAAAGCTAACTTTTCTATTTTACAAGGTGAAGATTGGCACGCCAATGATACTGGAGATTTACTGATGCCAGGAAACACAAGAGCTAATCCTAATTATGATGGTTTAAATGTTTATGGCGATGAGGTTTTTAACGGCTTTAATTTTGATGCTATTGCTGGCTTGCCAGCGGGAACTTTAGGTTCTGCTGTGGTGTCAAGAACAGGTTATGATGAAGCCGATTTGATGAATTACGAGGCACAAAGCGTTAAAGCAGATTATTCTGTACACTACAAGCCTTTTGCGAACGATTTTGAAATTTTGTACAACGGTAGGGTAGGTAGAGGGAATACCATTTACCAAGGTGCAAACAGGTATGCCATTCAAGGTTTTATCATGCAACAACATAAATTTGAAGTAAGAAATAACAATTTCTTTTTAAGAGGTTATATAACTGCTGAAAATTCGGGAGATTCTTATGATTCTCGTTTTGCAGCCATTAACACCAACAGAGCATGGAAAGGTGACAGAGCATGGTTTGGGGATTATGCCCGAACTTTTATTGGTGCTAGATTAGGTGTTGGTACTGGAGTTCAGTTAGATGAAGCCACAGCACACGCAGCAGCAAGGCAAGTGGCTGATCAAGGAAGATTAATTCCTGGAACTCCAGAATTTGAATCAGTATTTAATGGGGTTATCGCCAATGGTAATTTAGACCAAGGTGGTGCAAGATTTGTTGATAACACAAAACTTCGCCATGCCGATGCCAATTACAATTTCACCCATTTAACCAAAGATATTGCCGAAATACAAGTAGGTGGTTCTTTTAGAGAGTATGAGCTAAATTCTAATGGTACTATTTTTACGGATAAAGATGGCCCTATTACTTATAGCGAATTTGGTGCTTACATCCAAATACAGAAAAAATTATTAGATGATCGTTTAAAGTTAACAGGATCTATGCGTTATGATAAAAACGAATTCTTTGATGGGTTTTTATCACCGAGATTAGCGGGTGTATTGACCTTGGGCGAAAAGAAAAATCATAACTTCAGAGCATCTGTTCAACAAGGGTTTAGAAACCCAACCACTCAAGATTTATTTATTGGTCTAAACGCCGGAAGAGCCGTTTTAGTGGGCTCAGCTCCCACCAATTTAGATAGAGATGTTCGAGTGTTAAATAATAATCCTCTAGGTAATGCTGCTGCAATTGGCCAAGGGACTACATCTACATTAACAGGTAGAAATGCTTATGAAAACGCATGGACTGCTAGCTCTGTTGCTGCATTTAGAGAGGCAGTAACATTGCCGCTTCCTCAGAGATTAGAGCTATTGGAGTCTGTAAATACAGGTTTGGTACAGCCAGAAGAAATTACCGCTTATGAAGCGGGGTACAGAGCACAACTTGGTAAAGTTGCCATAGATTTAAGCGGTTACTATAATACTTATAGCAACTTTATATCAAATACAACGGTTGCTGCTCCTTTTTATGGTGATGTGGAATTACAAGAAACTATTCCTGGCACCACTACACCTTTGGCATTGGCTGCACTAAATAACACAGATGTTCAGGGATACCAAACTTATACGAATTCAGAAGTACCCATTAATTCTTGGGGAGCAACCGTAGGTGTTGATGCTAAGGTTTTTGGAAATTTTGACTTAGGAGCCAGTTATACTTATGCTGATTTTGATTTTGTTCAAGCGGACTTTCCTGATTTTAGACCTAGTTTCAACACGCCAAGACATAAAGTGAGAGCATCATTTGGGAATACAGAAGTATTTAAAAATGTTGGTTTTAATATCAATTACAGATGGACAGACACTTATTTCTGGCAAGCTACATTTGCTGATGGCGATGTTCCTTCATTTACTGTGCTAGATGCGCAAGTGAATTTTGCATTACCAAGCATGAAGTCTTTATTTAAAATAGGAGGCTCAAACATTCTTAATCAAGAATATATTACTGCAGTGGGTACGGGAAATATTGGTTCTATTTACTATATCTCTTGGGGTATTAATTTATAAAATTAAATCTTCTTTAAAATTAAAAAAGCGTCATTTTTATGACGCTTTTTTTATGCAAATAAAATCCGAAAAAACAATTTTTAATTAAAATGGAAAAACATATCTTTGCAGCCTGAAAAATATAGTGCGCTAAAAATTAGTAAATTATCTTTTTCATCACTTTAATTCTAAACATAAATACTTAAGTAATGTCTAAAGTTACAGGTAAAGTTTCCCAAATTATAGGGCCAGTTGTCGATGTTGAATTTTCATCAGGTTCAGAGCTTCCAAGAATATATGATTCTCTAGAAATCACTAAAAAAGACGGAACCCTTTTAGTACTCGAAGTTCAATCGCATATCGGAGAGAATTCTGTAAGAACTATTTCTATGGATTCTACTGATGGTTTAAGCAGAGGAACCGCTGTAGTTGCTACAGGAGCAGCAATACAAATGCCAGTAGGTGATGACGTTTATGGTCGTTTATTCAATGTAATTGGCGATGCTATTGATGGTCTTGGAGATTTACCAAAAGCAGGCAAAAACGGACTTCCAATACACAGAGATGCACCAAAATTTGAGGACTTATCTACTTCATCTGAAGTTTTATTTACTGGAATTAAAGTAATCGATTTAATCGAGCCTTATGCAAAAGGTGGCAAAATTGGTTTATTTGGTGGAGCAGGTGTTGGCAAAACAGTATTAATCCAAGAATTAATCAACAACATCGCTAAAGGCCATGGTGGACTTTCTGTATTCGCAGGAGTAGGAGAACGTACTCGTGAGGGCAACGATTTACTTCGTGAGATGTTAGAATCAGGAATTATAAAATACGGAGACGATTTTATGCACTCTATGGAAGAAGGTGGATGGGATTTATCTAAAGTAGATAAAAATATAATGAAAGAATCAAAAGCGACTTTCGTTTTTGGTCAAATGAACGAGCCTCCAGGGGCACGTGCAAGAGTTGCTTTATCCGGTTTAACCATTGCAGAATATTTTCGTGATGGTGCGGGTGAAGGGCAAGGAAAAGATGTATTGTTTTTCGTAGATAACATTTTCCGTTTTACACAAGCAGGTTCAGAGGTTTCCGCACTTTTAGGGCGTATGCCTTCTGCGGTAGGGTATCAACCAACCTTAGCTACAGAAATGGGTGCAATGCAAGAGCGAATTACATCGACAAAAAGAGGTTCTATTACCTCTGTACAGGCGGTTTACGTTCCTGCGGATGATTTAACGGATCCAGCACCAGCAACAACTTTTGCGCATTTAGATGCAACTACCGTACTTTCTCGTAAAATTGCAGAGTTAGGTATTTACCCTGCGGTAGATCCTTTAGATTCTACTTCTAGAATTTTAACAGCAGAAATTTTAGGAAAAGATCACTATGGTTGTGCACAGAGAGTAAAACAGTTGTTACAACGTTACAAAGAATTACAAGATATTATTGCCATTTTAGGGATGGAAGAATTATCAGAAGAAGATAAATTAGCCGTAGGTAGAGCGCGTAGGGTTCAACGTTTCTTATCACAACCTTTTCACGTGGCAGAGCAGTTTACAGGTTTAAAAGGTGTGTTAGTGGATATTAAAGATACCATTAGTGGCTTTAACAGAATTATGGATGGCGAATTAGATCACCTTCCAGAATCTGCTTTCAACCTTAAAGGAACTATCGAAGAAGTTATTGAGGCTGGAGAAAAAATGTTGGCCGAAGCATAAATAGTTGACGGTTGACAGTTGTTAGTTTTCAGTTACTCGAAAATACCATCAACGATCAACCAACAACCAACAACCAAAAAAAATGTATTTAGAAATTGTATCACCAGAAGCTACATTGTTTGCAGGAGAAGTTACCTCAGTAACCGTTCCGGGCATCGATGGCGAATTTCAGATGTTAGCAAACCACGCACCTATTGTATCCTTATTGCAAAAAGGCGAAGTTAAAATTCAAGGTAACGCTATTAAAATTACGGAGGCTAACGAGGCTAAGTTTTCTAAAATAACAGCAACCGCTTCAAGTCTATATATTTCTAGTGGTACAGTTGAAATGAAAGATAATAAGATTATTGTTTTAGCAGATTAAATACCTAAGTGTGAAAATAGCAAAAAGCCATGCAGAAATGTTTGGCTTTTTTTATGACTTATACAGACTTGTGTTAGTATAGTATTTCAAAGAACGCTAAACGAGAAATTTAAAATAAAATCAGCTTTTAAAATGTATTTTATTGAAAAAACGAAAAATCTTACAGACCTAAGAAACGAAGAGTGCATATTTTACGTACATTAGACTATAAAACCATTTCAACCAAATTTTAATTTTTAAAAACCTACTCATCTATGAAGAACTTTTACCTACTACTTATTTCAGTTTTTATAGCGGCCTGTAGTAAAGATGATACCACAGAAATGCTGCCTCCAGAACCTGTACAAGAAGCTAATTTTGAACTAACCGCTGGGATTAACCGCCCAATTATGAATAACATACAGGTTGGTGAGCGTATTGTTTGCAGTATCAAAATTAATAATTTTGATACTAGTGAAGCGGTTGTTTATGTGCTAAAACCCATAACTGGGAATCAAGTAAAACACCAAATGAATCGTTTAGATTTTTATTTTAGAGAATCTTTTGATACAGGAAATGGTTTTGATTTTGTTTATCTTGATCAAGATAGCATTAAAATAATAACAAAAGAAAGTTATTTTTATCTTGATATTTTAAAGCCAGGTACTTTTGATCATGGCTATACCTTACAAAAAATGAATGAGGGCAAATATGTTTCTGAAAAGATATTAAAACCATTACTTTTTAATGCAGTTGAAATAAAAGCTTGGACTTTTACAAGAGAAACTGCAAACCCTTTTTTTGCTCCAAATAGATATACTAGGTATTATCGTTTTACTATTGATGATGGCGAACAAGATAACGATAATTATTTAACTAATATATCCGGAACAACACATAAATATTCTGTAAACTACAATGGTGAAAATTTATATGTAGATTCTTTTATAGTTAATCAAGAACAACTTTTTAAAGCCGATTGGGAAAGAGATCGTAATCCCCCAGGAATTTCAAATTTTGCTATCGAAGCTTTAAAAATAATTCAAAGTTTTACCAATAGTCCAACAAATACCATAGAATATAAATATATTCCCATATCATTACAAAATTAAATATTTAAATAAATCCTAATTAATAGAAATAATAACCCCTTAACTAAAACCTATGAAAAATAAATTAAAAATTTTCAGTACTTCAGCACTTAGCGCATTACTTTTTTTAGGCTCCTGTACTAAAGAAGATAAAGAAGGTACCGTAGATAATTTAGACGACCTTAAAAGCGTAAGTTTTGAAGCCATACCTGATAATGTACTTACTTCTGTAAAAACAGGAGCCACACGTTTTAATAATACGACGAATAGTACAGACTTTGAATATTTAACCACGGTAGAAAAACAAAATACTTTAGTGCCGTTATCCATTGTTGGCGCTAATAATCTAGATATTATTTATCCAGGCAGCATTTTACGAGGTAGCTCTTTTATAGATGCCACGTATGACCCCTTAGTACTGCAAAATGAGTTTAATAAAGTAGAATTATCGATGACACTTAGAGGTAAAGATCTTCCTGTAAGTGCCCAAACGCCTCCTAAGTTAAGTAGTGTGCGTAATACTATAAATACACTGCTTGAAAGTAATCAAAACTTAATAAATTTTGATGCTGTACCTGCTAATTATTCTTATGAAAGTAATTCTGTTTCTACGGAAGAAAGTTTTAATAAAACTCTAGATATTCATGTAAAAGTAAATGTTTTGGCTGGCTTGGTAAAAACTGATTTTAGTTATAATCAAAGTAGTGGAACTTCTTCAGAGAAAAAATATGTATTAGTAGAAGTACGTCAACAATTTTACAATGCCGCTATAGACCCAAAAAATTATAAAGACTGGGTTGACGGTGCTATAGACCCTAAAGATTTAGGAAGCCATGAACCATTGTATGTAAGTAGTGTAGATTATGGTCGGGTAGCCTATTTATTGATAGAAAGTTCTAAAGATGAAGCCTATAATAGTACCATGATCAAAGCATCGGTGAGTGTGGCATTAAAAGTAGTAAGTGCAAGTACAGATGTTACTTTGTCGAATGAGTTTAAATCACTATTTCAGCAAAATAAAGTTAAAGTGCTCATTGCAGGTGGTCCAGCAGAAATAGGTGGTAGAGTAACTGATTATGATAGTTTTGTGTTATTTCTACAAACCCCTACAGTTAGAGATCTTGTAGGTACTGCGGTGCCTATTAGCTATAAAGTTCGCCGTTTATTAGATAATACAGAGGTTGTGGTGAAGCAGCTATATAAAGAGCAGTTGTTGGAGTATAAGCCGCAGTAGGCTGTCGCAGCTCAGTAATCAAATCTTTTAAAAGCAAGAACAAGGATTCAAGACAAAAAAAGGCATAGTTTTTTGGCTCTTGTAGTGTAAGTGAATAAAAAATTGTATTCATTTTACGTGATATAGTAGATATTTAATAGATGTATATAGATGAAAAACGTATTTTTAACGCTGATCTTATTTTCAGGGATTATGATCAGTTCATGCAGTAAGGATGATAATGAAGAGCAAAATAGCCTTGTGGGTACTTGGGACTTACAATCATTTATTGAAGACGGAGTATCTAAGAATATTAATGATTGTGAAAAAAATTCCTATACCATTTTTAATGAGAACAACACTTACGAAACTTTTGCCTCAAGGTTAATCACAGAGGGAGCTGGCATAGGTACCTGTTCAAGTGGGGTAGATTCTGGAATTTATGTTATTGTTGATAATGTACTTATTCTTAGTTCAGATAATAGCCAAAGTAATGAATTAATTCCATTTATAATAGAGCAGAGAATGCTTACCTTGGTTTTCGACAACTTTGATAACAACGGAGTAATACGCGATGGCACTAGGCTTATACGCCGTTGATAATCATTGTAAAAAGGTGTTCTTATACAACAACAAAAAGTCGTTATAAATAGGTTTACAAAATTTGAATTTGTCTAGGATGATTTACTGTGGACCAACAAATCACCAGGCTGGCATTCTAAAGCTTCACAAATAGCTTCTAAGGTCGAAAACCTGACCGCTTTAGCTTTTCCCGATTTCAAAATAGATAAGTTAGCTTCTGTGATGCCAATAGCCTCCGCAAGTTCCTTACTTTTCATGTTACGATCTTCCAAAATGATGTCTAAATTGTATCCGTCCGAGCAACTACAGGTTATTATTTTCTAGGAAAGCGTCTGGCAGTAATTGATCTAGTTTTTGGATGTTCCAGTCGGGTATATTTTCAAGTACAAATTGTAGCCATTCCCTTGGGTTGATATTGTTAGCCTTGCAGCTGCTAAAGAAGGAATATAGCATTGCAGTGTTTTGAGCCGCTTTGTGCGAACCTGCAAACAAATAGTTTTTTCTACCTAAAGCCAGTGGCCTTATGGCGTTTTCGATAAGGTTATTGTCCAGTTCCAATCGGGGGTCAAGATTTACGGCTTCTAG
>JBGSQM010000184.1:0-2668 GCA_041738035.1 Cellulophaga sp. | reverse complement strand
AAATTCATAACCCGGAGGTCTGGAGTTCAACTCTCCATCTCGCTACTACTAAACAAAAATAACCCAAAATGAAAGTTTTGGGTTTTTTTATGGGGCAAAAAACAGGTAAAACATTTCCACATTCCCACTTTTTCTATTCTAACACCTATTATTAAAAAGACATCTCATAATTCCTAGATAACCTTGTTGCTTGGGTTAAAATTCTTATAATTATCTGATGTATAATAAAAAAACATGAAGTAATTGGTTTGCGTGGTATATGTTAGAAACATAATATGTGATAAAAAAAATTGTTTACTGTTAGCATGCATTTTATTAGAAAATACTCCCCTCTCCTCGGCTTAAAAATACATATTAATTTTCAATCTCTTAGAATTTAAGAATAATTAAATAGCCAGAAGTCGCTGTCTGCTGCTTTCTTAAAGGAAATTTATTTTAAACTTTAGCATGCCATATAAATAATGCGTGCCTCACTCCATTCAACGCATAATTTGAACTAAACCATTCTAGTCTCTACCTTTTCCCAATTAATGATGTCGATAATATTTTTCAGGTATTCTCCTCTTTTATTTTGATATTTTAGATAATAGGCATGTTCCCATACGTCGATACCTAAAAGCGGATTGCCTTGCATTTCAGATACTTTCATCAAGGGATTATCTTGATTGGGAGTAGAAAAAATATACAGCTTTTTATTCTTGTCCTGGATAAGCCACGCCCATCCTGAGCCAAATCGATTTGATGCCGCAGCTGTCAATTCGTTCATAAAGGCTTCTTGTGATCCAAAATTCTCAATAATCTTTGCTTTAAATGCTTCGCTCATGACCCCGCCTGGCGTTAAAATATCCCAGTACAAGCTATGATTATAAAAACCTCCTCCGTTATTACGGATAGCTGTAGATAAATTTTCCATACCTAAAATTTCCTCTATGGTTTTAGCCGAAATACTGGCTTCTTTTAATGCAATGTTCAATTTATCCGTATATCCTTGATGGTGCTTGGTATGATGTATTTCCATAGTAAAGGAATCAATCGTATCTGGAAATGCATTATACCCATACGGAATTTCTGGAAGTGTAAAAGTACTTGCACCCAATGTTTTTTTGGTCAACTGTCCTTTTTTCGTGTCCATTTTACAGGCAGATAATATAACCGAAGGAAAAATAGTTGCTCCCGCAGTCACCCATACCGACTGTTTTAAAAATTTACGTTTGTTCATTGTTTATATTTTTTAATCGTTAATAATAAATCCAGATATTTAATGCTTTCTATTTTATTGAAAGTTTCCCTTTTTAAGATGATAAATATCGTCTAAGAGAATATTATTGCCTAGAGAATCTTTAACCTCAAGATCATACCTAATACTGATTGGAGTACCTACTGTTGCGTGATAATAAATCACCCAAGCATCACCCTCTGTTACTCCAATACAACCATTTGAATAAGCCTTATTTAAAGATTTACGATTAGTTGTTGGGTGTATTAATTGACCATTACGGATACCGTTAATTTCGGTTATTATCCACGGAATTTGAGGCATCAAAGTTGTTTTTCTATCGTCTCTATGGGTTAAGTAAAATTGTTTTCCGTTTACAGGATTGTAGAAATCAGGGTAGCGACTGTAGCCTATAATTTTTCCCTTACCTATTTTAGTTTGTAAACTAGTGATACGATCCCCCATTTTCAAATAGCGTTTTCGATCTTGACCTACCCTAATTAGAAATGTGTATAATAATATTGAATCTTCATATATACGCAGTTTAAATTCGGGAATATTAACATCAATATGTGTTTTATTTATTCGGTTTATAAGGTTTACTGCAACAAACGAGTCTGGGATGACAAGAGAATCCAAAGATGTAATTACAGTCAATTGTTTTTGATCATATACAAAAGAGTCTCTTTCCATCATTTTATAATAATCAGTATTTGCCACAGTTTCTATGATCCACGGGTTAGCTTTTACCAACAAATGTTCAGAAAGCGGATAAGAAGTCAAAGAATCATAGACCACTACCAACGAATCTATTTTTTTAAAATAATTCTGAATCTTAACGGCATCTTTAAAATGAATCTGTTTTGGAAACTTTGGGTTTCTTTGCAGCGATTTTATGCTATCTGTGGCATTTTCAATTTTAATCTGTTCGGTTTCTTTTATAGTAGCTGGTTTCATGATAAAGACCATCAACAGCACCCCTAATATAAGGAACAAAAAAAGAAGAAAAATCTTTACATTTAGGTTCATACCAATCGGGCTTAGTGATTTTCGGGTGCGTCAAAATGATGCGTGTCGTTTACGATTTGATAGCCAAGTTTTTGTAATTCTTGACGAACCAATGCTAAATCTGACCAACTTAAATACTCAAAAGAAATAGTATAAAAATGTGTATCAATAATAATATTCCAGATATTTTCAAGCTTGTGCAAATTTTCAAGTAGCAGACTTTTATCGCAATCTGAGTTCATTTTTTGTAACTCGAAAGTAGTTTTCATTTAGAGTATGATTTAAAAGGATAAAAATAATTTATTTTTGCATATCCGCTTAGCTTCCAGTCGTCGTAATGCTTGCTATTACTAGTCTATCAAACATTCTGTCTCCAAAATACCTTCTATTGAGCTTATAAATGAACTCATTGAGGTATAATTGTAAATATTTTCTTTTTATTTT
>JBGSQM010000132.1:0-33062 GCA_041738035.1 Cellulophaga sp. | reverse complement strand
ATAAGGGTCTTTTGTACCTAAAAATTGTAAAATCTGACAGAAGCGACTATGAACCTCATTTTTGATTTTTTTCTAGAGGCTTATAAAGATAGTCCCACTTACGCCATTGTTCTCGAAGTACTTGTTTTCGTTTTCGGAATTGCCAGCGTGGTGTATGCTAAAAAAGAGAATATATTGGTCTATCCCACAGGTTTGATCGCAACGGTTATTACCGTTTATTTGCTATATAAAGCAGAATATTATGGCGATATGATGATGAATTTCTATTATTCTGTCATGAGTATTTATGGTTGGTATAATTGGAGTAGAAAAAAAGGGGATACCCTCGTAGTGCCAATCTCAAGAACAAATACCAAAGAAAAAGTAATTGGGCTTATTTTGTGTATAGCGACGATGATTGTTACCTACGGTGTGTATCAAGCCTTTGATTACGAAATTAAAACCGAAAATTATATCGATATTTTTACTTCTGGTCTCTTTTTCACGGGCATGTGGTATATGGCGACTAAAAAATTAGAAAACTGGACACTTTGGATTATTGCTGATGTGATTACCGTACCACTTTATGCCTATCGTGGGCTAGGAATATTATCTTTGCAGTATCTTATATTCACAATTTTGGCTATTCAAGGCTACCTCGCATGGAAGAAAAGTTTAAACAGCATCCCTCAAACATTATAAAAGTAGTTTTATTTGGTCCAGAATCAACTGGAAAAACTACTTTATCTGAACAGTTAGCACTTCATTACCATTCTGTTTGGGTGCCAGAATACGCAAGAGAATACTTGCAAGACAAATGGAACGAAGTGGGTAAAACCTGTGAACCAAAAGATCTATTACCCATTGCAGAAGGTCAAATGTATTTAGAAAACAAACTAGCCAAAAAAGCTAATAAAATTCTGATTTGCGATACCGATCTTTTAGAAACTAAAGTTTATTCGGAAGCCTATTATATTGGTCATTGTGATCCTACTTTGGAAAAATATGCCATAGAAAACACCTATGACTTGTATTTTTTGACTTATATTGATGTGCCTTGGGAAAAAGACGATTTGCGTGATAAACCAACCGAAAGAGAACGTATGTTTCAATATTTTAAAGATACTTTAGAAAAATACAATAGAAAATATGTACTTTTAAAAGGAGATAAAAATACGAGGTTAAAAACGGCCATTCAACATATAGATAAAATTTTAGATTTATGATGACATTTTCGGAGAAAGATAAGCAGCAGTTAAAAGAAAAGGGAATAGTAGCACAAAAAGTGCTCAACCAAATAGAAACCTTTAAAGAAGGCATTCCGTTTATTACCTTAAAAAAAGCAGCATTAGTTCATGACGGTATCCGAAAGTTCAGTAATGAGGAAGAAAAAATATTAATTGAAAAATTTGATAATAAAAAGAGCGAAAATACCTTACTAAAATTTGTACCAGCATCCGGAGCAGCGTCAAGAATGTTCAAAGCTTTTTTTAATTTTTTAGAGGCTTATAAACCACAAAATGAAACTCTAGGTGCTTATCTAAAAAGAACAAATGATAGGGAATTAAAAACCTTTTCAAATGGGTTAAAGCATCTTCCATTTTATGAAATCATCCAAAAAAGAATAAGAAGTAAAAGTACTAGTGAAGGCGATGAATTGTATTTGTTTATTGACAAAATGTTACGCGAGGATGGTTTAAATTATGGCTTTTATCCCAAGGGATTATTGCCTTTCCATAATTATGGTGACTTTACTGCAACGCCTTTTGAAGAACATTTAAAAGAAGCGGCTTTGTATGCCAGCACCAATGGCAATGCAAAACTGCATTTCACGATTTCGGAACAGCATGGAGACATGTTTAATGCAGAATTTGACGCTATTAAAGAACGTGTTTCTGCACAAACCAACACCTCTTTTGATGTGAGTTATTCTTTTCAGAAAGCGGAAACGGATACCATTGCGGTTGATCTGGACAACAATTTGTTTAGAAACTCAGACGGTAGTTTATTATTCAGACCCGGAGGTCATGGCGCATTAATCGAAAATTTAAATGAGCAAGAAGCCGACATTATTTTTATTAAAAATATTGATAATGTGGTCACTGATGAGGTCTTGCCCAAAATTGCTGAGAGCAAAAAAATATTGGCAGGCTTACTATTAAAAATTCAGCAAAAAGCTTTCGAATATGCTTCACTTTTAGCAAAAAATTCAAGTTTAGAACCAACGAAAATTGAAGAAATAAAGCAATTTTTAGAAACTGAAATGAATGTTAGATTTGCTGCTAATTTTATACATTTTGATAAGACAAAACAAATTGAAATTTTAAAAGCAAAGCTCAACAGGCCTCTCCGCATCTGTGGAATGGTAAAAAACGAAGGCGAACCTGGAGGTGGTCCTTTTTGGATTCAAGACAGCAATGGCGATATAAGCTTGCAAATTATAGAGTCTGCCCAAGTGAACACAGCAGACGAAATACAGATGGAGGTTTTTAAAAACGCTACCCATTTTAATCCTGTGGATTTGGTTTGTGGGGTAAAAGACTTTAATGGAAATGCTTATGATTTATTAGATTTTGTGGATGTAAAACAAGGCTTTATTACGGAAAAAACAAAAGATGGCGCAGAACTAAAGGCTTTAGAATTGCCTGGTTTATGGAACGGGGCTATGGCATTTTGGAATACTATATTTGTTGAAGTGCCTTTAGTAACTTTTAATCCTGTAAAAACCGTAAACGATTTATTGAAGCCAGCGCATCAGGTTTAAATTGAAGATTTCTGGAAACCAAGATACAAGCCCAAAGGCTTTACGTTTTTGGTTTTTTTACCTTTAAAATAGGTTCAAACAATTCAAAATAATTAGTTTTGTCTAACGTCTAACAATAACCGCCTACTTTTTATACACTTTCAAAAAAAGGGATACAATTTTACACAGTCCATTTTTAGGGATTAATTGTTAATGCACTAAATATTAGATAATTACATTAATACAAACTTATTTTTTTTATTGGCATCATTCTTTCTATATACTGTTGAAGATATAAAAATAAACATCGAATTAAAAATAGAAAAAAATGAAAAATTTAGTATTTGCATCAGCCTTAGTTCTAGGGAGTTTAGGAACAGTTACAGCAACCCAAACAACTCCGATTTTCCACGACGGAATTATGGAAAGCATATTTATTCAAGATTTTACAGAAATTAAAATGGATGCGCTGCCAGAAGTCGTAAGCGCAGCTTTAGAAAAAGATTTTCCAGGGGCGACCATCAATAAGGCCTATGTAAATGGAGAAACACAATATAAATTAGAAGTTACCAATGGCGAAGAAGAAGTAATACTTTATGCTGATGCAGAAGGTAACTGGATAGATATGTAAGAATTTGGTTTGTAGATTAAGTTAGTTAGTTTGGTAGAAAAAGGTTGCTTCGGCAGCCTTTTTTGTTTTCTTAAAATACTTCAATAATCAATACTGGCGCACCTGCGCAACCTTTTGCTAATTTTAGTATCTAAGGATTAAATTCTAACAGGAGTATAAAATGCGATTAAATCTACTATTTTTTGCAGTAGTTACGTCATTGGTCTTTATGTCTTGCGATAAGGAAAACAATGAAAGTCTATTTTATTGGAATCAAACAGGTTGTGAAAATGCTTGGGCAATTAATTCAGAAGTAAATAAAGCTATTTCTGAAACTTTAAAAGATTATTTAGAAGAACAGGGTATTTAAGTTTTAGAAGTCAATATTCAATTTATAGAGTCTCTTCAACAAGTTTGTAATGCCTGTCATTGTAAAACAGGCAATCGGTTTATTATTCGCATTGTAGAAACGGATATGGATAAAATATTAGCCCTTGGTTTCAAAAAATTATAAATCCCCTTACACTATTTCTTTCTCAAAAACTGTGTACTATTTACCCAAAATGTCATGCGGAGTTACAACTTTATACAGTTTTATCAAAATTAATTTTATTTAACTAACTGATATTCATTAATTTAAATTTTTATTCATTCTTGGTACTATTATTTCAATACAGTTAACAAGTTTAATCATTAAAAATAAATATCATGAAAAATTTAATTCTAGCATCCGTATTTACATTAGTAGGTTTAACAGCATTTGCTCAAGAGAGCGAAACCGCAATGGCAACCCCAGAAGTAACAGAATCAACTCAAGATGGTTTTAAAGCTATCGCATTAGATAAATTACCTGAGGCTGTAAATGCGGCTATATCAAAAAGCTACCCAACAGCAAGCCTTGATAAGGCTTATGTGAACGATAAAATGCAGTACAAATTAGAAGTTTCATTGCAAGACGGTACCAAAGGTACTTTGTATGCCGATAATAAGGGGAATTGGATCGACCTATAAAAATCCATTTTTTGATTTGTATCAAGTTGGTTTGGTTGAAAGGAGTTGCATTTACGCAGCTCCTTTTTTATTTTAAGATAACTTTAAAACACCCAAGCAGTCTTAATGGGCGGTATTCAACGTATGTATATACTAGAACGCCTATTTTATGCCGAAAATTTTAATTATTGAAGATGATGCAGCTTTTGGTCAAATGTTACAAAAATTTTTGACTAAAAAAGAATTTGAAGTTAGCCTGAATTTTAATGCAGAAGAAGGAAAAACTATTTTCAAAAATAATAATTTTGATCTTGTAATTACCGATTTGCGTTTGCCTAATTATGACGGTATTCAATTACTTTCCGAAATAAAAACAATTAATCCTAAAATACCTGTAGTGGTTATGACTGGTTACGCCGAGGTTTCTTCTGCGGTTAAAGCTATGAAAAAAGGGGCTTTTGATTATATTTCAAAGCCGTTTACACCCGAAGAAATTGTGATGATTATCAAAAATGCTTTATCGCAAAAGGTTGAGGGAAAATTGGAAAAAAATAATGCGGTTAATTTAAGAAATGTTTCGACTAAAAAATTACCCACCATTAACGGTATAAGTGAGGCATCAAAAAAACTACATGAATACATTAAGTTGGTTTCGCCGACAGCTATGTCTATTTTAATTACTGGGGAAAGTGGCACGGGAAAAGAGGTTACCGCAAAAGCCATACACGATAACAGTAAAAGAAGCTCCTTTAACTTTGTGGCGGTGGATTGTGGTGCAATCCCAAAGGAGATTGCGACGAGCGAATTTTTCGGACATATAAAAGGGAGTTTTACAGGAGCTATAGAAGATAAAATAGGCCATTTTGAAGCTGCAAATGGTGGAACCTTATTTTTAGATGAAATTGGAAACCTTTCCTATGAAAACCAAATTCAGTTATTACGAGCGCTTCAAGAACGTAAAATAAAAAGAGTTGGTAGCACAAAAGAAATTGATGTAGATGTGCGTATTATTACAGCCACCAATGAAGATTTAAAGGAAGCCGTGGAGAAAGGAACATTTAGAGAAGATTTATACCACCGAATTAACGAATTTTCAATTGAAATTCCATCACTTCAAAATAGGTTTGAAGATATGCCATTGTTCGCAGACTTTTTTTTAGAGAAAGCAAATTTGGCTTTAGAGAAACAGGTTATCGGCTTTTCCGACGAAGTAATTGCAGTATTTAGAGCGTATCACTGGCCAGGCAATTTAAGAGAACTTCAAAATGTAATTAAACGCTCTGTATTGCTCACCAATAGCGATTATATACAAGTTGATGTGTTGCCTAAAGAACTTTTTGTAGAACAAAAAAAGCAAGAAATTGATGATTTTTCTAAAGATGCCTACGAGAAAGAGCAAATTTTAAGAGCATTAAAAGAAAGTAACTTTAATAAATCTAAAGCCGCAAAATTATTACAGATTACAAGAAAAACGCTGTATAATAAAATTAGTCTTTATAAGTTGGAGCTATAATTTCATCTCTTTTTAAGGCTGAATTAAGAGCAGAAATTTTCGCTTTCAAAGAATTATGTAACTTTTTTAATTCTTTTTCATCAACTTCATTATCTTTTAAAAGTTCAAATTGTTCCAGAATAGGTACAATTTTTTTAGCTTCTAGTTGGCGAAACATAGGTAACATTCGGTGCGCTACTGCATTAATTGTGGGTATATTATTTACTTGCATAGCTTTGCTCAACACCTTTACATTTTTGCTGGTATCTTCTAAAAAAGTTTTAATCACTTCTTTAATTTCTTCTGTATTGTTGCCTAAGAAAGACATAATAGTACTTAAATTGTATAACGAAGCATTATTTTTAAAATCTAATGAAGTTTCATTTAGTGCTATTTTTTGAAATTTTTCAGGAAATAAATCAGCCAACTGTGCCATAAAAGTTGCTTTTGAAAACGGTTTTTGGAGTACACCAGCAAAACCAGCCTTGGTATAGCTATCTTTTTCTAAATCTTTCCGCCCCGTCATGGCTAAAACAGGCTGATTTTTGTAGTGTGAGATTTTGCCACTTTTAAATTGTTTTAAAACTTCAAATCCATCTATATTCGGCATTTGTATATCAGTCAAAACAATACCATATTTTAAATCTCTTTTTTCCAATATGGTTTTAAAATTAGAAAAAGTAACTGCTGTTATGTGCATTGTATTACACACCTCTTTTAATAGCCCTAACATGGCTATATCGTCATCTAAAATTAAAATGGTGAGCTTATTTTGAATCGATGGGAATATTTCTTTTTGTTCTGGTTTTAAAGAATTCTTTGCAAGTTTTAAGGGAATGGATAGGGTAAATTCACTCCCTTTTCCTAAGTCACTTTTTAAGCTCAAACTTCCACTTAAAAGTGTGGCCATTTTTTTTGAAATGGTTAAACCTAAGCCGTAACCTCCATATTTTTTTTCGGTTGTAGCCTCAGCTTGTGTAAATTCTTTAAAAATAGCTTCTTGCTTTTCTTTAGCAATTCCAATCCCCGAATCAATCACTTTAATTATCAATTTATAAGTTTCCTTATCTTGAATTTCAGTTTGTGCCACTATGTTTATAATACCTTCTTCCGTAAATTTAAAGGCATTACCAATCAAATTGGTTAATATCTGTCGTATTCTAAACGGATCTCCAATAAGGGTTTGTTTCAATTTTTCATCTATTTCTAAGCGGAGTTCAATGATTTTTTTGGCATTTATTTTTTGTAAATTAAAAGCAGTTTCTTCCAACAAATCATATAAAATAAACGGAATACTTTCAATTTTTAATTTGCCAGCTTCAAGCTTTGAGTAGTCCAACAAATCGTTTACTAAGCTATCGACATATTTCGCAGCTGATTTTATATTTTTTAAATAATTCCCTTGTTTTGGGCTTAGGGCAGTATTTTCTATAAGTTCTGCGTAACCTGTAATTGTGTTTAAAGGCGTTCTTAAATCGTGGCTTACGGTGGCAATTAGCTGTTCTCTAGTTTTCAAAAGTGATTCTGAATATTTTTTTTCTTCTTCTAAATTTTGCCTATAGGTTTGTAAACGCCAATAATCTCTGGTAATTAGAAAAGTAAAAACACCTACCACGAAAAAGCCCAATAAAGCTGCAACTCCCGCTAATCGCGTACTTTTAGTCAATACTGCTTGTTTTTGTTGGTTGGTAATTAAAGCGGTATTCATGACTTCTTGCTCAAAAGCGGTAATGATACTTCTCAATTGTTGCGAAAGATCTAAATCGTTTCTGTAGATTTCCATCTCTTTTTGAGTTAAAGAGCGTTGCAATTGGTCATCTTTTTCCTTTGCAGAACTTAGCAATTTTTTAGAGGCGTCTATAATAGAGTCAATTTTCTGCGTGGAGTAATTTTCTTTATTTTCTTCTGGAATATTGCTGTTGATTAAGACCACTAATTTTTCAATAGCAGTTTTAGCTTCGGGGGATAATTCATTTATATTAGGAACAATAGCTTTTGCCGTTATTTTTCCTAGAGACAACTCCATCGAATTAAATTTTTCTAAAGCAGTATCTAAAGAGTTATTATTTTTATTGCTCAGCTTTAAGCGTCGCAACTCTTCGTTATTATATGTTTTTTGAAGTAAAAGTTGCTGCACACTGTCCAATAAATTTAATTGATACGAGCTGGTAATGACCAATTTTAAAGAATCAATTTCTGATGAAACGGAGTCAATCTTTTGAGCATAAGCTGTAAAATTTTCTCTTGTTTTGGATTGTAAGGCTAATTTTGACAAACTTTCGGCTTCATACAACTGGGTAAGCAAAGCACTTGTTTTTAAAAATTTGGTATCATTTTTATTGGCGGTATCTATGGCTAAATAATTTTTAACTTCAGAAAGTATAAAAATACCAGCAATAAGGGCTAAAGCACCAAGTAAAAAATAACTTAGAATAATTCGTAAGGTAAATTTTTTTTTAGATTTATTTTTTTGCATACCATTTATATACGTTTTTTAGGCCGTGTATAGTTGGTAATAAGTTCATAATTGTAATTTTTTTTGGACTTCATGCTTTAAAAAATACGTATTTCACCGATAAAATTAGCTTTTTCGTCTAAAAACGCATAACTTAATAAGACAATAACTTGTAGGGGGGGGGTATTTTAGTTTATATTTAAAAGAAATAACTTACATTTATATTCTTATGAAAACTAACTACTTTTTTAAACTCGCCACTTTTTTAGTATTATTTATCTTTTTAGGCTGTCATCAAGACGATGTTTTATTTTTAGAAGAACCTTCACAAACAGAAGATAGTAAGGTTCAATTAGAAGCATTTACGGCAACAGAAACGCCAATTTTCACGAATAAATTACTAAACCTAACTATAAAATCTAAAATAAGCTGGTCGTCTAAAAGTAATGGCAGTAGTATGGTTTTAGACGAAACCCGTATTTTAGTAGTAACAGATTCTGTAGGCAACAAAACCTTTTCAGCACGCTTATACGTTCCTGATACTCCTTATAATGTATTCTATAATGTTATCGCCAAACTTCAACCTAATGGTATTATGAACGACCCTATTGTTATGCGTTATGAGATAGATGAAGAGTATTACCCAGTTTATAAAAGTTCAGACAGAAAAGAAGCACCATTTATAGGTACAATTGGTGTATATTCGTTCAATGCTTTCACGGCAAATGGTAGTTTAGTGTCAAGAAATGATTTTTTAGTAGAGCCTTGTGATAAAATCCAAAGGGAAAATAATTCAAGTACTAGCTCTTCAGGCGGTGGTGGTGGAAACTCAGACGGTGGTGCAACAGCATCACAGAGCCAAGGAGGTTCTAGTAGCTGGTTTATGTTTTTTTTACCATTGCCTGATATTGGCAGCAGCCCATCAGTAGAAGTAGGTCAAGGCGAATGGGGTGACTATGATACAGATGGCACTTGGAAAAGAGCAAGAACAGGAAAAGAAAGCGACTGCCCAGAAGATGAACTGTTGTTTCCTATTAATGAACAGGATATACTTTATCCAGATTGTAGTAGCTTTGAATTTGCAAACGGTTTGAATAATGCAATTAAAGGAGCGCAAACAATTGGGGTAAATAATACATTTGTAGCGTATGAAACTGTAAATCCAAATACAACAAATATTGTTGTCAAAAATATTCTTTATCCTACATTATTTTTCACAATGCCAGCGGGTTGGACAAACGGTAGAGCTGCGACATTAACAGCACAAGCGTTGAGTTCATCAATTGATATAACTGAAAAATGGTTTTACGCCAATCCTTCTGCAACAGACGCTGAACTTCAAGATATTTGGATGAAAAATATGAAGTTACAAATGGGTTATAAAGGAGGTTCTGTTGGCACTATATCACTTTTTTCAGTAAGAAGTCCTAGTCCTTACAAAAAGAGATTTTTTGGAACAGGAAATTGTGGTTAAATTTAAAAAATGAAAACTTTATATATTTTTTTGTTTATGATTTCTACTAATCAAGGTTTAGAAAGTTATATTGGTAAATCTATTTTTGATTATCCAAATGCAATTTTAGAATATGAAGAATCAAATGTTAAGATATTTGGTATTCAGGAAAAGTTGTTATTTTTTCAAAAATCTTATAGTTATCTGCATCTAAAAACAGATGATCAAAATATTATTTTAAGTGTCAGTTTTATGATTGAGAAAATAGATAAGACTACTTTTGATAAAATGGTTTTAGAATACGGTGTTCCAGATGAAATGTTCAAAATGGGTAAAGTGTATAATAATCAATATTCTGAAAATGCAGACTATATAGCAAAAACCATACAAGGAGTAGCTGAATCTTGTGATTTTTATGAAGATCCAATATTTATTATTTGGAGAAAAAAGGAATTTAAATTAACCATATCTCAGCATACTGATAATTGGTATAGCCACATGCATTATGAAAAAATTGTTAGATAATTTTTATGCTCAAAAAGTCTTAAGACTTATCCAAAAAAAAGGTGATAAGGTTAAACAGCTTATAGAAGAAGTTATAGAGCTATTGTTTAATTTTATCGCTTTTGTAGAAAAATTGAAGTACAAACCTGCATTGTTTTAGTTAAAAAAATGAAAAATATAATATTTTTTTTATTCGCAATTTCGTCTTTTTTGACCGTTAAAAGTCAAGATTCAGCAATCACTATAAACGAAAAAAGAATCAAAAATGGATTAGAATTGTATGTTGTTAATAAAACAACGGTACGTCAAGAAATAGTGTTGGAGCTTACGGTAACGAATTTAAAAGGGTACAAAGGTCCTATAACTAAACTAGTAAATGCTAATGATTCAACACTAATGGCACAACTCAATTACGAGCAAGGAACTAAATGGAATTATAAATATAGTTTTAATTACCTAAGTAAGCCTACAGAAGCTGAAATTGCATTGCAGGATGAAGAACTTAAGAAAAATACTTTGGTTAAATTTGAGGAATATAAAGAAGGTATTGTACTTTTTTATAAAGATGGTTGTTCCCGATGCAGTTTCGTTACACTTTATATGCTTGAGCATGGAATTAATTTTAAATTTCTTGATGTAACAAGTGATGAAGAAAATGATCAATTAATGTGGGATATGATTAAATTTGAAAATCCAGATATCGCACGTATAACAATGCCAGTTTTCTTAATTAACGGTAAGCTTTCTTACAATATTGAAAATTTAAAAAATTTCTCAAGAGCTAATTTAAAACCCTTTAAATAAATTACCTTTTAACTATTCGTCTTTTTTCACTTTTCTTGTTGCAGATTATAAATACCATCGTAACTTTACACCATCTCAAAGGGGTGCTAATTCCAAAAATTATTTTCGAGTAATTACCGAAATTATTTTAGAAAAGGCTGAGATTATACCCAATGAACCTGGGCAGGTAATGCTGCCAAGGGACAAGACAAGTTTTTTAACTTGTTGCATTAGGAACGCAGTAGGGTTTCATATTTTAAAAGCGCTTTTAAAGTAAAAACCAAAAAACCAATTATTAACAAGAATAACAGCCCCTTTTATTCGTCACTAAAATTTAGTACGAATGAAACTGTCTATTTTAAAATTCAAAAAAATCTCGAAAAATGTATCTCGAGGTTTTGTATTTGCCTCTCCTTCGGAGCGGTCGAAACTACCGTTTGGGGTAGTTTCGGGTGAGGACATCACCAAAAGGCTATTCACCACAATTTTCTTTTTATTATTTGCGCTCAGCCTTAGCGCTCAGCAACAACAAATCGACTCCTTAGAAGGTAAAAAAGTAGTCTTAGATGAGGTTTTTGTATCTGCCATTCGGGTTACCAAAGCAACGCCAGTAACCTTTTCGAACATTACCAAAGAGGAACTTGCGCCTAGAAACTTAGGGCAAGACATTCCCGTTTTACTAAATTTTTTACCTTCGGTAGTAACTACTTCTGATGCCGGTGCCGGCATAGGTTATACCGGTATTCGGGTGCGAGGCAGTGATGCTACACGGGTTAACGTAACTATTAACGGCATTCCGTACAACGATTCCGAATCGCATGGAACTTTTTGGGTCAACATGCCCGATTTTGCTTCTTCAACGGAAAGTATTCAGTTGCAACGCGGTGTAGGTACTTCTACCAATGGCGCAGGAGCTTTTGGTGCGAGTTTGAATATTTTAACCGATGCCGTTTCGGAAGATGCTTTTGCTACTATATCGTCTTCTATCGGAAGTTTTGGAACGCTTCGTAACAACCTAAAGTTCAGCACAGGTTTACTTAATAATCAAATTGAAGTTTCAGGCAGGCTCTCTAAACTAAATTCTGATGGATATGTGGATCGGGCTCGCGTGGATATGGATTCGTATTTTTTACAGGCCGCCTATAAAGATGAAAATACCTTAATAAAAGCCTTGTTATTTGGGGGAAATCAACTTACCTACCAAGCTTGGTATGGTATTGATGCGCAAACTTTGAGTGAAAACAGGACATTTAATTTTGCGGGACAATATACTGATGAAAATGGGCTTACCCAATTTTATGAAAATGAAACAGATAACTATAAACAAGACCATGCTCAGTTGTTGTGGAATGAAAGGCTAAATGCCAACTGGAGCACCAATTTTGCTTTGCATTATACCAGAGGTCGAGGTTATTTTGAGCAATTTAGAGAGGATGATGATTTTGAAACTTACGGTTTTACACCAATTAATGTGGATGGCGAGGAAGTCAATACTACAGATTTAATAAGACGACGTTGGTTAGATAATGACTTTTATGGTACGGTTTTTTCAGCCAATTATAAAGATGAAAATATTGATTTTATAGTAGGTGGTGGACTAAACAACTATATAGGCGACCATTTCGGAGAAATTATTTGGGCTAGATTTGCAGGAAATAGCAATATTAGAGATCGGTATTATGAAGATATATCAAGAAAAAATGATTTCAACATCTTTACGAAAGCCAATTATACCTTAAATAGCCAATGGAGTTTATTTGGTGATTTGCAATACAGAAGAGTTGGTTTTACGGCTAATGGAGAAGATACAGGGATCGTAGATGATACTTTTAACTTCTTTAATCCAAAAGCGGGTATAACCTATGACATGAATCGTAATAACAATTTCTACTTTTCTTATGCGGTTGCAAACAGAGAACCTAACAGAAACGATTATGAAAATGGGAATCCTAAACCTGAACGACTAAATGATTTTGAATTAGGTTGGCGTTATATTAATCCAACAGTACAAGTAAATACCAACCTGTATTATATGCGCTACAAAGACCAATTGGTGCTTACGGGCGGATTAAATGATGTTGGCGCACCATTGCGTCAAAATGTGGGTGATAGTTATCGCTTAGGCTTAGAAATAGATGCTACGATTCAGTTAGGCGATAAGTTCAAAATACAACCCAATGTTGCCTTAAGCACCAATAAAAATGTTGACTTTTTTATTGAAGGAGCTGATGTGTTAGAGTCATTAGGCGATACTGATATTGCTTTTTCTCCGAATTTGATTGTAGGTAATATGATTAGTTATCTGCCAATTAAAGATTTGCAAATTTTATTATTAACCAAGTACGTAGGGAAGCAATTTATGAACAATGTTCAGGATGAAAATTCGGTTTTAGAGGCTTATACCCAAACCGATCTGAATATGCAATACACCATTCCACTGAATTCGTTTGCAAAAAACATTTCCTTTTCGGGCTTGGTGAATAATCTTTTTGATGCTAATATTGTTTCTAACGGAGCGGATTTTGGTGGCGGTTTTGTGGTTTTTTATCCGCAAGCTGGTGCTAATTTTTTACTCGGTGCTACTTTGAATTTTTAGGAGTTTCTAGTTTTAAATTTTACGCTCAATTTGTTATTCTGCCTCCCCTTTGGGGAGGTCAGAATTACATTTTGTGTAATTCTGGGTGTGGATGAAGAAATTCTCCTTTACTTTTGTAGATAGAACCTATATTTTTAAAAACAATTAAATGAGCATTAAAAAGAATGTGCGTTGGGGAATTATTGGCTGCGGTGCGGTAACCGAAGTTAAAAGCGGTCCTCCATACCAAAACACATCAGGTTTTTCTTTAAATGCCGTCATGCGTAGGGATTTTGAAAAGGCAAAAGATTTTGCCGAAAGGCACGGTGTGCCAAAATATTACAATGATGCCGAACAAATTATTAATAATTCAGAGATTGACGCCATATATATTGCTACGCCACCAGACACCCATAAATTTTATGGCTTGCAAGTAGCGAAAGCTGGTAAACCCTGTTGTATAGAAAAGCCTTTAGCACCAAGTTATGAAGATGGCATAGCCATTGTGGAAGCTTTTAAAGTTAAGAATATTCCATTATTTGTGGCTTATTACAGGCGTTCTTTACCTCGTTTTCTACAAATTGAAAAGTGGTTAAAAGCAAATGAAATAGGTGTAGTTAGACATATACATTGGTCATTCTCAAAACCGGCTAACCATATCGATTTAAGTGGTGCATATAATTGGCGAACCGATAAAAAAGTTGCGCCAGGGGGGTATTTTGATGATTTAGCCAGTCATGGTTTAGATTTATTTGCCTTTTTACTAGGTGATTTCAAAGAAATTTACGGTTTAAGTACCAACCAACAAGGCCTATATTCTGCAAAAGATGCCATAACTTCTTGCTGGATACATGAAAACGGAATTTCAGGGAGCGGAAGCTGGAATTTCAGTACAAAAGATAGAGAAGACAAGGTTCAAATAATTGGAAGTGAAGGCAAAATAATTTTTTCAATCTTCAAAGAAGAAGATGTTATTTTAGAAAATGATAAAGGCACTCAATCAATTTTTATAGAAAATCCAAACCACGTTCAGCAATACCATGTTGAAAATTTAAAAGCAGCTTTATTAGAAGGCAAAAATCATCCATCAACAGGAGAAACTGCCTTACATACCAGTTGGGCAATGAGTGAGATTTTGAAGTGAAATATGTGTCGTATGTCCAATGTTGAAAGAAAAAAGAGCAAAGAAGTAGTTTTTAATGTTAGATGTTAAGTATTATTTTTTTCATAGTAAAACGAACATCGAAAAAAACTTTAAACCTTAAACAATTTTTGAACCCAAAACATCGCTCCCAAAACCCAACACCCAAAAACTTAATTCGTTACCGAAATTACACTTCCACTAGCGTTAACCCTGTATTCTAGCATATTGTAAAATCTAGAACCATCATTTGGGGCGTTTAAAAGTTGACCCGTAAAAAGGGTATAATTATAATCTTCACAGCCACATGTAACCGAATTTCTACTGTTATCCAAGGTCATGGTAGAGCAATTATTGGGTACGTGATTTGGACAACTTGCTTCAAAAGCACGATAACCGTTTAAGGAAGCCAAGGTTTTTATCACAAAAATACCTCTTGTGCCTGCCTGTTCATTACCAATGTAAATGGCACTTCCTTCATTGGTAAGCGCACTATATAAAGGTAGGTTTGTATTAATGTCAAATCTGAAACTAAATTCTTGTAAAAATGGATTTCGGTTTGTAGTATTCGTATCACAAGCAAAAACTAAAACCAATAATAGAAGGACTAAATAGCTACGCATAACATCTTTGTATTTTATGAATACACCAACAAAGTTGAACAAAAAAAATGTATATTTGTCTTAAATCCTCTATAAAAAAGGGGATTTTCGTATTTTATAAATCATAGCTATGAGTACAACATCATATTATACCGCCGAAGGCTTAAAGAAATTAAGAGACGAACTTAATCAATTAAAAGATATTGAACGTCCAAAAGCATCAAAAGCTATTGCTGAGGCTAGGGATAAGGGTGATTTGTCTGAAAATGCCGAATATGATGCGGCAAAAGAAGCTCAGGGTTTACTGGAACTTAGAATTTCTAAATTAGAAGATGTTTATGCCAATGCTCGACTTATAGATGAATCACAATTAGATAACTCTAAAGCTTTGGTGCTTTCTACCGTAAGCCTTAAAAACCATAATAACGGCGCGCAAGTAAAGTATACCTTGGTGGCAGAAAGTGAAGCCGATTTAAAAACGGGTAAAATTTCGGTAAGCTCACCTATCGGAAAAGGTTTATTAGGAAAAAAAGTAGGCGATATTGCCGAAATTACCATTCCGAATGGCGTTTTAAAACTAGAAATTTTAGAAATTACAAGATCTTAATTTAACATTATGGCTAGTATTTTCACTAAAATTATTTCTGGAGAAATACCTTCTTATAAAATTGCAGAAGATGAGAAATTTTATGCTTTTTTAGATATCAACCCTAATGCGAAAGGACATACCCTTTGTATCCCGAAAAGAGAAGTGAATAAAATCATGGATTTGGATGAAGATACCTATACAGAACTAATGGCTTTTTCAAGAAAAATTGGTATTGCTTTAGAAAAAAGTATAGATTGTAAACGAGTAGGCATGATAGTTATTGGTTTAGAGGTACCGCACGTTCATGTGCATTTAATTCCATTAAATGAGATGAAAGATGCCACTTTTCAACATAAAATTTCGCTGTCAACAGAAGAATTTGAAGCTATTGCCGGTAAAATAAAGTCAGCACTTTAATTAGAAATTTCCGCAAAAAATATTAGCCCGTAACAAATTCGCGGTTCAATACCACATACACCACAGCAGCCACCAAAATAATTAGTAACAAGAGTAAAATGTACAAACGACTCGTATATTTTATGGCTGAGGTAACAGGTACCGCAGTTTTTCTGTAATAATCGAAAACTCGTTCAATATCAGGTGTCCAAGAAACAGGATAGATGATGGTATGGCAAGTTTTACATTTAATTTCAGAAGTAACTTCATTGGTAATTTTATGAACAAACTTACCATAAGAGTGCTTTTGATAAAATGATAAATTTAATTCTTGGTTAAAACATTCCGGGCAATTATTGGTTAAGTCAGCCTCCTTTATCAATTCCATTTTAATCTTTGCCATAAACTAACTTTTCAATTTAAACGACATCTTCATGATGGTACCTTCTTTACTAGACGAAAGCACTTTTATTTTTCCATTATGGTATTCCTCAACAATGCGCTTTACTAAAGACAAACCTAAGCCCCAACCTCTTTTTTTAGTCGTTACTCCTGGATTAAAAATAGCACTAAAATCTCTTTTTAAAATCCCATGACCTGTATCAGACACTAAAATTACGGCATTATTTCCTTCTTTTAAAATTTCAATACTAATACTTCCTTTACCCCGCATGGCATCAATACCGTTTTTGACCAAATTTTCTATGGTCCATTGGTACAAAGGTTTATTTAGTAAAACAGGCAATTCATCCGCTTTACTTTCTAAGGAAAATAATATTAATTTAGAGCTTCTAAGTTTTAAATAGTCAAAAGCATTTTTTGTTTCTATAACGATATCACATGCTTCTAAGTTTGGCAAAGATCCAATTTTTGAAAACCGATCGGTAATGGTTTCTAGTCTTGCAATATCTTTTTGGATTTCATCTGTAATATTCGGATTTACATTTTCGGCTTTCAGAAGTTCATTCCAACCCAATAGGGAGCTTAGTGGTGTGCCAATTTGATGTGCAGTTTCTTTAGCCATACCCGCCCAAAGTTTATTTTGTTCTGAAGCTTTGTTTGTTTTAAAAAAGAAGTAAATAACGGTGCCAAATAGAAAAATAATCAGTAGAAGTGCTATAGGATAAAATTTTAATTTATTCAAAACTTCAGAATTGCCGTAATATAAAGTTGCTAATTCTTCCCCTTTAAAATCGATTTTTATGGGATTATTTTCACTTGTAAATTTGCGTATTTTTTTCTGAACTAAAACTGTATCTGTAGCCACTTCTTTGGGCATATTACTCACCTTAATAGCACCATCTCTATTGACCAAAATCATGGGTGTAGATTCGTTGTTTTTAAGCACAATTACGGGTAAATCTCCTAAATCTCTTTCTTCTGAAGATTGTAAAATTTCGGCTTGAGCCGATGCCCAAATCACCATTTTATTGCGCTCTTCTTCTTTGAACTTTTTGAAGAAACTATTTGTATTCCATAGAATTAGACTCACAATAACAAATGATGCTATTTGCAGTATGATGGTAGTCGTTTTTTTTTCGGGATTAAAATTCATCTAACTATGGCTAAATACGTTCACAAGATAACGCAATTTATCAAAAGATATTCTATCTTATTGAACCTGTAACTTTCATTTTTGTGACTAATTTATGTACTTTTGTTTCCCTATGCGAGAAATGATTTCAATAGTTCCAAATGAGGTAACAACGGCTGAGTTGCATGGCTACCTTTTAGGTGCTGTGGGGCCACGCCCCATTGCCTTTGCTAGTACTATGGATGAACAAGGCAGACCAAATCTTGCTCCTTTCAGTTTTTTTAATGTGTTTAGTGCCAATCCGCCTATATTAATTTTTTCGCCAGCGCGGAGGGTTCGTGATAATTCCACAAAACACACTTTAGAAAATGTGCTGAAAATTAAAGAGGTGGTGGTGAATGTTGTTAATTTTTCAATGGTGCAACAGATGTCTTTAGCGAGTACGGAATATCCAGAGGGGGAAAACGAATTTAAAAAAGCAGGCTTAACCATGCTAACATCAGATTTGGTGAAGCCGTTTCGGGTTGCAGAAGCTCCAGTGCAATTTGAATGTAAAGTAATTAAAGTCGAGCCACTAGGGCTTGATGGTGGTGCAGGAAATTTAGTATTTTGCGAAGTTGTAAAAGTACATATAGCGAAATCTATTTTAGATAAAAATGGCAGTATAGACCAGCATAAAATAGATTTAGTGGCGCGAATGGGCGGCAATTGGTATAGTAGGGCTAATAGTGGACTTTTTGAGGTGCCAAAACCACTTTCATCTTTAGGTATTGGCGTTGATGCCTTGCCTGATACTATAAAATCGAGTACAATTTTAACAGGAAATGATCTTGGAATGCTCGGTAATATAGAAAAAATTCCTAATTTAGAGGAGGTGGAATATTTTATAGCATCAAACATAGAATTAATAGCACTAATTAGCGCAGATGACAAGGCTAAATTACACCTAAAAGCACAAGAATATTTACAAAAAAATGACGTACTTTCCGCTTGGAAAGTATTATTATCAAATTAATAGAGAAAATGGAAGTACAAGGAAAAGTAAAAATGGTAGGTGAAACTCAAACAATTGGCACTAACGGTTTTAGAAAAAGAGAACTAGTGGTAACTACCGAAGAACAATATCCACAACATATTCTGGTTGAATTTATCCAAGATAAATGCGATCTACTAAATACAGTTAGCGTTGGCCAACCTGTAAAAGTGGGAATTAATTTAAGAGGAAGAGAATGGGTTAATCCGCAAGGCGAAACTAAATATTTTAATGCAATCCAAGGTTGGCGAGTGGAAACAGCGCAAGCACAAGCCCCAAATAACGGTGTTATTCCACCAGCACCACCAATGGATTCGTTTCAGCCTGCAGATAATTTAAACGAAGAAGATCACGACGACTTACCTTTTTAATTACAAAAGCAGTGGTTTGTTTATTTATTGAAAGACCTATTTGTTTAAAATGAATAGGTCTTTCTGGCTTTACAGTTATTTTGTATATAAATTACTAAATGAAAAATAATCCGCATCGCAAACCTATTTGTTTTCTTTCTGAAACCATAGTATTTCCTCCAGTCTATCAAGCAAACTCAGAAGGTTTATTAGCAGTTGGTGGCGATTTATCTAGTGAACGTTTGCTACTTGCCTACAAAAGCGGCATTTTTCCTTGGTTCAATGAAGATTCACTTATCCTATGGTGGAGTCCTAACCCAAGAATGGTACTTTTTCCTGACAAAATAAAGATTTCAAAAACCATGAAGAAGATGCTAAAAAGTAATCAATTTAAGATTACTAAAAACAAGTGCTTTAATTTAGTGATTGAAAACTGTTCGAAAGTTTCAAGAAAAGGTCAAGACGGTACTTGGATAACGAACGATATAAAAAACGCCTACATAAAACTTCACGAAGAAGGCATCGCGCAATCCTATGAAGTTTGGGAAAACGATGCACTGGTCGGGGGTTTATACGGCATCGATTTGGGAACTATTTTTTGTGGAGAAAGCATGTTTAGTTTGGTTGACAATGCTTCTAAATTTGCCTTTATTCATTTAGCGAAAGAATTACAATCAAAAAATTATAAGCTAATCGATTGCCAAATTTACACCTCACATCTGGAGAGCTTGGGAGCTGAAGAGATTCCAAGAGCCACATTTATAGAATTATTACAGGGCCAGAATTAATGACGAGGTAATAAAAAACACCTGATCGGTTTCTTGGTTATAATTTTCAAGTCTGTACTCTAATCCGGCTTGTATTTTTATAGTTTCTGATAAAAAATATCCAATATTGGTGGTAAAACGTTGATCAAAACTTGGTTTATTGGCTTTCGCTATACTTAATAAACTTTCGGTTGAAGCGATTAAATAGGTTTCGCCAATATCTAATTTTTCGCCTTGTAAGGGTAAATCTGCCGCAAATCGAGACCTAAATCTGTGTGTGGTTAATGAGGGTTGAATTCTTTGTTCGCTTCTAAAACGAAATCCAAAACGAATAATCCGAGGTTTAAAGGTAAAATTATATTGCTGCGTAAGCCGCAATTCATTTTCTCGGTCGGGTTCAAAATTATCTCTAAATCGGTATTGAATTCCTAGCGCAAAACTTTGATTGGGTTTAAATTTTAATTCTGAAAAATGACTTAAATCTAACTGTCTTGCTTTTAATAAATAAGCTTCATCCTTATAAAAATAGGTTCTGTTGGCAAATGAAAAATTATGAGAATAACCGCTCCTAATCTTGTAATTGAAGGCAACCGAAGGTTCTAAATACCCCGTAAAGTTATGCTGCGCAAAGAGTGAAATACCGGATAAAAAAAATCCTAGAATAACTAAATTTTTAATACAATACATGATCATAATTAGGAGGTAGTGATTTTCTGATGGTTTTAAAAGTACCCATCGCATCAAAAAGAATTTCAAAATCTTCGTAGCCATTGCCTTTTTTGCCCGTGACCATAATTTCATAGTTTAAAGAAGGTAATATTAAATTCTGAAAAGCATCATTTATCGTTTTATCTGCGTCCCCCTTGGCGACATATTGTTGTTGAATTTTTTTAATCTTATAGGATTTAAAATTTTCAGCTAAATACAGTGCTATGGCTTCATTACTCTCATTAGGAATGTCAACAGTTTGTATGGTGATTTCTATATCTTCTAATTTTCCATCTTCATCAAATTCTATACTATACCATAAGCGATTTTTTTTAAATTTAGCTTCGTAGCTCTTTTTGACACTATCAATTTCTTTATAAAATTTTAGGCGTTTAACGTTTTTCAATTTACTATTAATTAGGGTTAAACCGGCATCTGGAAATTGCGATTTTTTTATCCGATATTCGCGTTCATACTTTATTTGGGCTTGTAGTGAAACTACAAACAAAAAGCTGATTAATGCTAAATTAAACTTCATCATATCTAAAACAATTGAGTTCATGGTCGTTTATCATTCCTGTAGCCTGTAGATGGGCATACATTACGGTACTCCCTACAAATTTAAAACCTCTTTTTTTAAGGTCTTTGCTAATCGTGTCTGAAAGTGCTGTATTTGTAGGTGCTTCTTTATAAAGTTTCACTTTATTTTTGATACGTTTATGGTTTACAAAGCCCCAAATATAGGCGCTAAAACTGTTAAACTCCTTCTGAATTTTCATAAAAGCTTGAGCGTTGGTCACAGTTGCTTGTATTTTAAGCTTGTTTCTTATAATACCTTCATTTTGCAACAACGAGGCTATTTTATTTTCATCGTAATTGGCTATTTTTTGATAATCAAAGTTATCCAAAGCGACTCTAAAATTTTCGCGTTTTCTAAGAATGGTAATCCAACTTAAACCTGCTTGGAAAGTTTCTAAGATTAAAAACTCAAACAGTTTATTATCTTCTTTTAGCGGAACACCCCATTCTGTATCATGGTATTTTTCATATAAGGCATCACCTCTGCACCAACTACACCTTTGTTTTTCCATATAAAAATTAAATTGATACAAGATAAAATATTATTTTTACATGTGGATTGTAATTCTAAAAATCGTGAGTATTAGAGAAATCCCCCCATTATTTAAAAGCTAAAGACATACATCACCAGAAATAGGGCTGTAGGCTAAAAAACAAAAGCCTCTAAAAAGAGGCTTTAATGAGATATATTTTATAGCTAGATTATTTTTTATTGACCGTTGTGATATATTTTTGTAGTGCCATGGTCATAGAAGGCGTTTCTGGCGTCGGCGCTTTTATATCGATTCTTAAGCCGGCATCAGTAGCTGCTTTCACGGTAGAATTTCCAAAAACAGCGATTCTTGTTTTGTTTTGCTTAAAATTAGGGAAATTTTTAAGAAGTGATTCTATTCCAGAGGGACTAAAAAACACCAAAATATCATAATAAACGTCTTTTAAATCGGACAAGTCGCTCATGATGGTTTTATAAAAAATACCTCTTGTCCAGTTAACACCTAAAGCATCTAAGATCTCAGGCACTATAGGTTTTAAAACATCTGAAGAAGGCAATAAATATTTTTCGTCTTTATACTTTTTAAATAAAGCAGAAAGATCCTGAAAGTTCATTTTGCCTACATAAATTTTTCTTTTTCGATAAACCACATATTTTTGTAAGTAAAAAGCAACTGCTTCAGACTGACAGAAATATTTCATAGTATCGGGAACTTTAAAACGCATTTCTTCGGCAAGCCTAAAAAAATGATCAACAGAGTTTCTACTGGTTAAAATAATAGCCGTAAAATTGTTCATGTCAATTTTTTGTTGTCTCACGCTTTTCGCATCTACACCTTCAACATAGATAAAAGGCCTAAAATCTACTTTTACTTTTTCTTTATCTATAAGTCGAGAATAGGGAGAATTTTCCATTTTCGGTTCTGGTTGAGAAACCAAAATCGTTTTTACTTTCATAGGTATCAGTCTTTAAAGTAGTCTCCAATTAACACTAAGGGTGTAATTTCGAGTGCGCAAAGGTACAAAATAAAATAGAAAAAATTATTGGTAATTAATTTTTGATAATTTCGCAATACAATGACCCATCCAATACTATTTATGACCAAAATTAAAAAAGTACTTGCATAAACTACAGCTTTAGAGTCTTTCAATACATAAGTTAACAAGATGTTGGCAATGAACATCACCAAGCTGCTATAATTTAAATATGATATTTTTTTAAATAGATACTCCGTAATTACATCTGAGATGTTAAAAAGATAGGCATTAGCTAGTTGTATCATAATTTTTAGGATATAATACAAGAGCAATAAGCTAATAATAATAAAAAATAAATAGGGAGATTTGGTATAGCTATTGGTCGAAAATGTTTCGTTTACTAAGTAAATAAATAAGGCAAAATTTAATACTTGAAAGATGGAAAAGAAAACCGTGAACCAATGTAAAAGCTTATCTTTTTTATTATACATAAAGATATATTTGTTATTAAAAGGCAAAATCATAAAGTTCGTAAACCGACTATAAAAAAAGTTTTTGGCCAACACTATAAACAAAATGCTACTGCATAGGATTAGGGTAATCCAGTCTGCATTTTCTATAGTTCTAGGTAAGGTTTCATTCATGTTGTCTTGGTTACTCGTTGTTTGTTATTCGTTTTTCGTTGTCCGTTTTTCGTTGTCCGTTGCTATTATGGGGGTTATAAAATTTAAGTGATTCAGACCATCAACCGATAACGATCAACCATTGTAGACTTTTGATATAAATAAATTAATCTACCAACTTTATATTATCACCATTCATGCCTGGAAAAAGTCCGTTTTCAGAAATGGCTATTTTAAAATACCCAGGATTTTCCATCGTAAATTTCGGTAATTTAAAACTGTAATAAAGTGTATCTTTTGATTTTAATATTATTTCATCAAGATTTCTCGGAGTAGCTTCAATAGGCACTATCTCTTCGGGTCTTTTGTATTTGTTGTGATAAACAATAATAAATTTTAATTTATTTAAATTGATGTTTTCTTGGTATGGATTGTATATTTTGAAAATAATATCGTTTTTAGATTGTTTTGAAACCTCTTTGGGGTCTAATAAAATCCGTAATTTTCTAAAAGATTCAAAATCATCCATATAGGTGCCAAAACCATTTTTTTGTTTTGGTAAAGCTACTGGTACATCTCCATTTTCCACATATTCGGATACATATAAAACTCTTTTATGTTGCACTTTTGCCTCACTATCATCAATGGAATACTGGTTTCTGCGGTACATCACGTTATTCAGCGAAAACGAAGTGTTTCCGCTATAAAAAGCATACATAGGGGCATTCCTGTACGAATTTTCAAAAATAACAGGAGTTTCTTTAGCTTTTTCAGCGATAGCTGCTGCCCACTCTTTATTGCCGTGAGATTCGTAATGTAAAGGCGATATTTCTTCAAAAACGAGAGCAAAACGGCCAAAAGTTAGCAGTATAATATTTACCAATCCCATTCTGAAGATCCATTTTCTTGCATTTTCATTTTCTAACATATAATTAAAAGCAATAACCGCCAAAGAAATAGATATAACAATCATCCATTGGGTTTGTACCCTGCGGTCTAAGCTCGATATAAAAAAGAAAATTAGCGTGCCGTAGGTTAAAAATAGTAAGGCTCTGTTAAATAAATTATTGGATTTTGTTTTTAAAAGTGCCTTATAAATCCAGAAAAATGTAAATCCGAATAGCGCTAAAAGATTTAGAAAGAACCCAAGGGTAAAGTCATTAAAATCATAGGCTCTGTTGGGGCGTTCAAAAAGGTGGTATTGTATAGACACAAAATCATTTTTGTACAACCATAAAAAATGAGGCATATACCCAAGTAAAGCTACAAACACCGCAAGCCAAGCAAATTTGTTGGTGAGCAGTTTTAAGTTAGATAGCAATACAAAAATAATCACCAAAATGGCATGGTATTTACTGTACATCAAGGCACTCATAGTGAGTCCTAATACTATGGCGATTGTAGCGGAAGGCGATACAATGAACTTTTTATAAACGTATAAAAACACGGTTGTAAAAAACAATAAAGGCGTATCGGGTAAGGTAAAAAACCCATAAGCATTTAATAAAGTCATAGAAAAGCAAAGCACAAAAAAGTGCCATACGTAGTTATTTTTCTTTGGATTATCAATGAGCAACCATAAAAAAAATAAAGTACCAACAGACAATAAACAGCTTACGAACCTAACGCCTAATTCTCCATCAAACAAAAAACTACTTAATTTTACCATAAGCGCAACCATAGGAGGATGATCAAAATAACCCCAAGCCATATTTTGGGCATAATACCAATAATAGGCTTCGTCAAAAATTAAATCGGTAAAGTAGCTCTGAATCAGGTTTATAGTAAAAACAAGTCCTAATAAATAGCTAAATAATTTAGGGATTTTGGGCATTACTTTTTGCACTTAATTTTGGCAAAACTACAAATTATATAAGATTGTTTGGCTGATAATATAGAATCATGTGCTTAAACTTAAAAAATTGAACTGCTTAACCAATGAAATTTTTATTTAAAAAAAACATAAATCTCTAGGCGGTCTTTCTTTAGGAGTGTAAAAAAGTTATTTTTGCGATTATATATGCTTTATAAATGATAGATAGGCTAGTAATTATCCCAACCTACAACGAAATTGAAAATATAGAAGCCATTATTCGCGCTGTTTTTGATTTAGAAATAGATTTTCATGTTTTAATTGTTGATGACAATTCGCCCGACGGCACCGCAGCAAAAGTGGCCTTTTTGCAAGGCGAATTTAAGGATGGGCTATTTTTAGAAGTTCGAAAAGAAAAAGCAGGTTTAGGAACAGCTTATATTCATGGTTTTCGATGGGCAATAGCGCAGAAGTACAATTTTATTTTTGAGATGGACGCAGATTTTTCTCATACGCCATCAGATTTAATTCGTTTACATCAGGCCTGTGTAGATGGTGCCGATCTTGCCATTGGTTCGCGCTATATTAAAGGAGTAAACGTAGTGAACTGGCCTTTACACCGTGTTTTATTATCTTACGGGGCATCATTTTATGTAAAAATTATTACAGGTATGCGCGTTCACGACCCTACCGCAGGCTTTATTTGTTACAAACGAAAAGTATTAGAAACTATAGATTTATCGGCGGTTCATTTTGTAGGATATGCTTTTCAGATAGAAATGAAATTTAGAGCGCATCTTTCAAAATTCAAAATAGTTGAGGTGCCTATTATTTTTACAGACCGTGTTTTAGGAAAATCTAAAATGAATTCTTCTATAGTCCGCGAAGCAGTTTTTGGAGTTTTAAAAATGAAATGGATGAGTTTTTTCAGAAAAAATAATTTTAAGGGATGAGCAAATTTTTAATAAAAAACGCAATTATTGTTAATGAAAATAAGCAGATTGAAGGCGATGTTTTAATTGAAAATGATATTATTAAAAAAATAGCCAGTAATATTTCGGATGCCAAAGCTACCGTAATTGATGCTGCTGGAAAATATTTGTTACCTGGCATTATCGACGATCAAGTCCATTTTAGAGAACCAGGTTTAACGCATAAAGGTACGATCGCTACAGAAAGTAGGGCTGCTGTTGCAGGCGGAATTACGACCTACATGGAGCAACCCAATACCAATCCGCAAACAACTACGATTGCAAAACTCGAGGAAAAACATGCCTTAGGAGCCGCAAGCTCTTTTGCTAATTATTCGTTTTTGTTTGGTGGTACCAACGACAATTTAGAAGAAATAAAAAAGCTCGATAAAAATGCCTGCTCTGGTATAAAATTATTTTTAGGTTCTTCAACGGGTAATATGTTGGTTGATAATGAAGATGTTATTGAAAAAATATTCAGCAATACCCAAATGGTTATTTCTGCCCATTGTGAGGACGAAGCCACCATTAAAAATAATATGGCAGCCTTTAAAGAGACCTACGGAGATGATATTCCAATGAACGCGCATCCGTTGATTAGGAGTGCTAAAGCTTGTTACATATCTTCTTCAAAAGCGATAGCTTTAGCGAAGAAAACAGGAGCTCGATTTCATGTTTTTCATCTATCAACGGCTCGTGAAATAGAACTTTTTAGAAATGATATTCCTCTAAAAGACAAGAAAATTACAGCTGAAGTTTGTTTGCATCATCTCTGGTTTTCTGATGAAGATTATGCTGCCAAAGGTTCTCTAATAAAATGGAATCCGGCGGTAAAAACGGCGGAGGACAGGGCTGCACTTTGGGAGGCTTTTTTAGATGACCGTATTGATGTTTTTGCCACTGATCATGCTCCACATACCTTAGAAGAAAAAGACAATAAATATGTGGATGCACCTTCGGGTGGGCCTTTGGTGCAACATGCCCTGCCTGCGATGCTCGAAAAGTACCACGAAGGCGTAATCAGTTTAGAGAAAATGGTAGAGAAAATGTGTCATAACCCTGCTATTTTGTTCGAGATTGAAAAGCGCGGCTATATTCGTGAAGGTTATTTTGCCGATTTAGTTTTGGTAGATTTAAATAATCCATGGGCGGTTACCAAAGAAAATAGCGCCTACAAATGTGGCTGGTCTCCGTTTGAGGGAAATAGCTTCCGTTCAAAAATATCACATACTTTTGTAAACGGTCATTTAGCCTATGAAAATGGCAAGTTTTCCGAACAAAGAAATGCAAAACGACTAACGTTTAATCGATAAATAAATGTGTAAAATTCGTCTTTTAGTAGCTGTTATTTTGCTATTTTCTTGTAATGAGCAATTAATAAAAGAACCCAAAAATTTAATTTCAAAGGATAAAATGGCGGCTATTTATTACGACTTAGCGGTGATTACCTCGGCTAAAAACACCAATAGCCAAATTTTGATGAAACAAGGCATTGAAACCATGAATTATATTTACACTAAACATGGTATCGATAGTCTTCAATTTGTTGAAAGTGATTTGTTTTATGCTGCAAATCCAATAATTTATAAAGAAATTTATGAAAAAGCAGAAAGCCGATTAAAAGCAGAAGTTCAGAAAATTGAAGAGGCAAGAAAAGCCCAACAAAAAATAGATAGCATTGCTAGAATTGAAGAAATAGTTAAACCTTTGGATAGTTTAATCGTGAATTAAAGATTTTCTTTCTTAAATTTTTCGCTAGTAAAAACAATACTTTTTTCAATAAGTTCAAAAGTGAAGTTATACGTTTCTTTTACTTTTTGATTGGAGTATTTTTTTTCTTCTTTTAGAGATAATACTGTTTTTTTGGTAATTTTGCGCTCGCTTTTGAATAAAAAAGACAGTAGCCAATCGAACCGCCACAAAATTTCTAATTGCCAAAAAGTGAGCATTTTAGTGGGGGACTTTAGCTTCAATTCGCTTGTGATTTGATTTAAAACGACTTGATAATTCAAATTTTCCGCAACGGTTATAAAACGTTCTTTGTCTATGGCAGAATTCATAGCCAATATTAATAATTTAACCACATCATGCACCGATACAAAACCTGTTCCGTTAGGTGGGAAATAGTTGTATTCTTTGGCCGCAGTTGTAAATAATTTTCCACTACCCGTTTTCCAAAATCCAGGGCCGATAATTACTCCCGGATTTAAAATAGCTATCGCTAAGCCCTCTTGAGAACCACGCCAAACCTCCATTTCTGCATCATATTTGGTCAGCGCATAAACGTTGGCGTCTTTACTATTCCATTCCGATTCTTCGTTTACTTCAATACTATTTAACTCTTTACCAATAGTGGCGATAGAACTTACATAACAGAGTTTTTCTATATTTTTAGCGATACAAAAGTTAACGATATTTGCTGTGCCTTCACAATTTACTTTGTACAAACGATTATAATCTTCAGGATCAAAAGAAATCAATGCAGCACAATGATATACTTGCGTAACCTCTTCAAATGCTATTTCTAAGGCTGGAATATCATTAATATCGGCGATAACCCATTGTATTTTTTTATATTGATTTTGGAACTTTTTAGAGTAATAAGAGAATACTTTTTCTACCTTTTTTAAATCGCTATTTTCACGGCAAGTGGCCCTAACTACAGCTTCATTTTTTGTTAATTCAAACAACAAATGTGCTCCTACCAAACCTGTTCCGCCTGTAACTAAAATCATGGCTTAAAAATACGGAAAGCGATTGGATAATTAGATAGTTAGATTATTTGGTTTTTAGACGATTTAAGTAAGCAAACTTTTATTTTTGCTTTTACAACTGAAAGTAAAGTATTCAAATTTTTTTCTTATTGAACTTGGAATAGAACTCTTACACTGAGCCTTTCGACTGCGCTCCAGACAGACTCCGTCGGAGTGTTACCCTTGAGTCGAACTTTGGTTCGAATTTTACATAGGTTAAAACCATACATTTCTTTTATATTTGCAGCTCGATTAAAAAATACCAAAAATGAAAATCAATTTTGTAGCAGAATTGGAGTGGAGGGGCATGTTGCATGACGCCATGCCAGGAACGGAAGAACATTTGATGAACGAGATGCAGTCGGCTTACGTGGGGATAGATCCAACGGCAGATTCTTTGCATATTGGGCATTTGGTGAGTGTTATGATGTTGCGCCATTTTCAATTAGCGGGGCATAAACCTTTTGCCTTGGTTGGCGGAGCAACGGGTATGATTGGTGATCCTTCGGGAAAATCGAACGAACGTAATTTGTTAGATGAAAAAACACTTAGGCATAATCAAGAGGCATTAAAAAGTCAATTATCACGATTTTTAGATTTTGAAAGTGATGCTGATAATGCCGCAGTTTTAGTGAATAATTACGATTGGATGAAAGATTTCTCGTTCTTAGCATTTATTCGTGATGTGGGCAAACATATTACGGTTAATTATATGATGGCAAAAGAGTCTGTCAAAAAACGATTGTCTTCAGAAGCTAAAGAAGGCATGTCGTTTACAGAATTCACCTATCAATTGGTACAAGGTTACGACTTTTTACATTTATACAGAACTCACAATTGTACCTTACAAATGGGTGGTAGCGACCAGTGGGGAAATATCACTACAGGCACGGAATTGATTCGCAGAATTGGTGGTGGAAAAGGTTTTGCTTTAACTTGTCCACTAATTACCAAAGCAGACGGCACTAAATTTGGAAAAACCGAAGGTGGTAATGTTTGGTTAGATGCCGAAAGAACATCACCTTACAAATTCTACCAATATTGGTTAAATACCTCTGATGATGATGCAGAAAAATATATTAAAATCTTTACGTTTTTAGGAAAAGATGAAATTGCTGGGTTGGTTAAAAAGCATCAAGAAGTACCACATTTAAGGGTATTACAAAAACGTTTGGCTGACGAAATAACTGCAATGGTACATTCGAAAGAAGATTTAGATAATGCCATTGAAGCTAGTGAAATTTTGTTTGGAAAGTCCACGGGTGCAAACCTTAAAAAGTTGAACGAAAAAACGTTTTTAGATGTTTTTGAGGGCGTACCACAGGCAGAAGTAACTATGGCCGATGTTGAAGAAGGTTTAGATATGGTGGCGGCCTTAGCGGCTAAAACAGGGTTTTTGGCATCAAACGGAGAAGCTAGGCGCGAGTTAAAACAAAATTCTATTTCAGTAAATAAAGAGAAAGTTGGTGAAGATTATATAGTTACCAAAGCAGACTTAATTAACAGTAAGTTTGTGCTTTTGCAACGAGGTAAAAAAAATTATTTTTTGATTTTAGTAAAGTAAGTTTGCAAAAATAAGATGGTTCTCAAAAAAAATCACACTTTTCAACTAAGGTATGGTCTAAAGAGAAACAATGTAAATGGAATGTCTAACTGAATTTAAGAAACTATTTTTCATCTTTTTTGTTAATCTTGTTCCTGACTCGGTAAAAGAAACGTCCATTGTAATTTCCCAAGTTAAATAGTCAATTTTCTTGCCTGAAATTGTGCCCTTTTCTATGGCGATAATAGTTTCGTTTGGACACAGGCATGATTTAAGATAATAAGCATTTTGAGCTATTAATTCACTGTCTGTAAAAGAAAAAACCTCTAAGTCTTCTGGAATTTCAAAAATGATGCTTTCCTTAAACCAGGAAGCGTTTTGCCAGTTTTCCATATTTTGATAAGAATAGATGAATGTAGTATTTTCCCAATCTCTATATTTTATAGGAAATTTTGGGTCTTCCAAAACATCAATTTTTGAGTTTTCGGCAAAGTCATAAGAAAAAACCCCCTTGTCATCGTCTTTATTGCATCCAAGTAGTGTCAATAAAAAAATAAGGGTAATTATATTTTTCATAATTATATTTTTTAGATAGATGTGAATTTATGCAAAAGGTTGCGTTTAAAAGGTTAAAAAACCATCAAATTACAACCTCTAATATCCGAATGATCAAAGCGTCCAAGAATTTCGAAGCTACCATCATCAAATTTTTTACCTAAATCCTGAGTGGCAATAAACGAACAAGAATTTACATTGGCGAGGTCTATCACATTAATACCGCCAGTTTTACCATTGGCTTGGTAACTTAAAGCATCTTCGGTATCACGAACTAAAACTTGCATCCATGGTGGCGAGTTAAAAATTCCGTTTCCTTTGGAGTAGGCTTGTGATAAGAGCTCTGTCATGCCATATTCAGAATGAATTTTTTCAACACCAAAACCATTTTTTAAAATAGTGTGCAGCTCCTCACGAATCATTTCTTTTCTTCGCCCTTTCATTCCACCTGTTTCCATGACAATGGTGTTTTTTAAGCTAAGCTGATATTTTTCGGCAATATCTAATAAAGCAAAGGAAACGCCTATTAAAATAATCTTAACACCTTTTTTATCTAAAGTAATAAGTTTATCGACCAATACTTCAATATCGTTCAAATAAAATCCACTTTCTGGGTGTTGACTTTTTTTGATTAAATCATCTGCCATATAAATCAAAGAAGAGCCTTCGCGTTCTAAGTAGGAGGGTAAAAGTGCCAAAACACAATAGTCTTCAATGGCGCCATAAAAATAATCGAAAGCCTTTAAATAGCTTTGTTCATAAATAGCAACATCCGTAACGTAGTGTGTACTTGTTTGGCTTGATGTAGTGCCGCTACTTGTAAAAAGTATTTGGGCTTCGGCCTTTGAGCTCACTATCTTTTTCGTTTTAAAAAATTCGATAGGCAAAAACGGAATCTGAATCACTTTCTGAACTGTCTCTGGAGTTTGATGTAGATAATTACAAAATTCTTGATACACTTTATTGTTGGCATATTGATGCTCAAAAATTTGGAGCGCAATTTGTTCAAAATCTGAGTCCGACTTAATATTAAAAATTTTATACCAATCCATAGTTCTCAATAGTGCTGCAAAGGTAAACATACTAAAGGTTAATATAATGTAGCAATATATTAATGTAATAATTAATCAATGTGATAAAGCACCAAATAAATATTGAGGCAAATTATTGATTTTTTGTTCTTTTGAAAGCTTTTTTTACTTGCATAGCATCGCTATGGCAGCAAAAAAAGGTAAAAAAAGATAAATTTTTTAGCAAATGAAAAAAGTTTAAATCACTTCACAATCTAAAAATCAAAAAAAACTCCTAATCAGTATTGAAAAGGAGTTTTTCTAAAGGTTTGGTTTGGTTATTTTACAACTAACTTTCTTGAAGTTGTTTTTAGATTTTCGGTTACTTGAACAATATATACGCCTGCATCTAGTTTGGAGATATTCAATTCTTTATAGCTTGTATATTCCTTGAGTACAATTTCTCCAAATAAATCATATACTAGAATTTCTTTTGGGGCGTTATCTTTAGTAGTGATGTAAACTACATCATTCAAAGTAGGGTTCGGATATAATTTAAATCCGACTATTTCATTATTGCCTGTTTGCTTTTCAAGTGTTTCTTGACCTGATAATGTAAACGCAAATATCATAAGCAGTACAAAGTAGATTTTCTTCATGTTTGGTTGTTTGGGATTACAGAAGTAAAAATATGGCAACTTTACCTAATTTTATACTATTTGTTGTGAAACTGGGTTTATTGTAGGTCAACCTTAATTTTTAGCATTTCACAGATTTAAAAAGCTATTAATTAACTGTTTGCAAAGTTATTTTTTTAAAACAAAAATCAGAAATCGAATGACCTACGAAAAGTAGATATGGATTTTAATTCTGAATAAGTCGAATGTTTATATTTTTAAATGTATCCATCCGAGCAACTACATCTTGACTTAGACCACATATCATTCTAGTTTTGTATTTATAAAATTAGAACCTATGTTAGGACTGGACAGTAGTGCCAAATTTGAAATGTACTTACCACCGACAGATATGCGCAAGAGT
>JBGSQM010000119.1:0-12384 GCA_041738035.1 Cellulophaga sp. | reverse complement strand
CGTTGGCCTTTATAATGCAAAACACAGGACTCTTCGTCCGTAAAATGTAGCGAAAATGAAAATATATCCATAACTTTAAAATTATATTTTAACAAATATAGGAATAATTCCATAAATTAGGAATAATTACGGATATGCAATAAAAAAATTACGATCTCCAAAAGGTGGATTTTGATTAAGCTAATTTCTCTCTTAGTGTTAAAAATTTGTATTAATATAAAGAAATGTGAAAACTTGAATTAGACTTTAAGGCGTAATTGAAGATTCTTTTTATTTATATTTTTTCTTTGTCAAAATGTTATAAAATCTAACAAAGGAAGTAAGATAAAGCATCCGGTTTGTAAAATTAGATTTAGTCTTCATTTTATGGCAGACAATGCTACAGACAATGCATTTGAAAAGTAAAATTTATGTCATCCAGCCTAGTTCCCTCTAATCGCAGAAAAAAGCACTTTTTGCAAAAAGAGCTTTCCTTGATAGATACAAAAAACAGCCAAAGTGAACTATCCGCAGCAGAAAAGTTTAGCAAAACCATAATTTGCGTATCCTTTAAACAGCCAGGGATTGAAAATGTTTTAAGTGGTTCAAAAAAACGTTTTAAACTGCTAAATTTAAACGACCTAATCAGGTTGTATTAGTTAAACTTAGGAGTCATTCTTTTTGAATTATTCACGAATCACTATAATTTTAATTTTCAAATACTATAAATTATTTTCTTACGTTAATGTTAGTTAGTTTTCAATATTTTAAAACTGTAAAAACTTAGGAGCTAAAGTTATATGAGGTTTTTGCTAATTTTTAACTAATTGAAAATTTAACAAGAAAGTATTGTATAAATAAGATACTTTTGAAGTCGATTAAAACTGAGAATTAAATATGAAAAAAAATTCAATACTACTCGTATTATTTTTTATAATTTCTAATGTGCTTTTAGCACAAGAAGAATTACCTATTCAAATTCCAGATTCAGAAATTAAACAACTTCCCAGTTTACTTAATAAATCACTTCAATCTAATTTGGAAAGAGAGTTAAAATCGAATCCTGAGTGGAAAAAATTGATCATTGAAAAGAAAATGGCCGTTGGTGTCGTTGATTTAAGTAACCCAGACAATACAAGGTTTGCTCGAATTAACGGAAATCACATGATGTATGCGGCAAGTTTACCTAAAATAGCAATCTTGTTAGCCGCTATGGACGCGATTGATAAAGGAGAACTTAAAGAGAATCAGGCGGTTAAGGATGATATGCGTTTGATGATTAGCAAATCAAATAACGAAGCTTCTACAAGAATGATTGATCGAGTAGGCTATAAGAAATTAGAAGATGTAATGACAGATCCTAAATATGCTTTTTACGATGAGCATAACGGAGGAGGCCTTTGGGTTGGTAAACGTTATGGCAGTGGAGGGGATACGAACAGAGAACCATTGAAGAACTTAAGCCATGCCGCAACAGTTACTCAGGTTTGTAGATATTACTATTTGTTAGCCAATGGTAAATTGGTAAACGAAAAACGATCTAAGCAAATGCTGGGTATTATGGAAAATCCGGAATTACACCACAAATTTGTAAATACTTTAGATCAGATTGCCCCCAAAGCTCGTTTGTTTAGAAAGTCAGGATCATGGCGCACATTTCATTCCGATTCAATTTTGGTTTGGGGTGATGATCCAGATCGCCGTTATATCCTAGTTGCGCTCATTGATGATGCGAACGGAGAGCAAATTATAAGAGATTTAGTGAAACCAATTGAGAAAGTTTTAAAAAAGCGAATATCTTTAGCGAGTAATTAGTACGCCATTTTAAAACTTTATGCTCCTACGATTATTAAAAAAAACATTTGATATTAGAGAAGGAGAATTTAAAATATCCTTTTTAATGTTGAGCTATATTTTTTTGATTATAGCTTCGCTCCTCATAATCAAGCCTACTGTAAACGCCCTTTTTTTATCTGAGCTTGGTGTAGAGAATCTTCCACTCGCCTTTTTACTTGTTGCTGCAATTGCTATTTTAAGTTCGTATTCATACTCCAGAGCGCTAACAAAGTTTTCATTAAAAAAAATTATAAGGTTTACCTTAATTGTTTCCATTGTTCTTATTGTAATTCTGGCTTTGCTGCTGCAGTTTCAATATCTCAACAAATGGATGCTTTTCTTTTTTTACGTTTGGGTGGCAATCCATGCCGTACTTTCAGCGTCACAATTTTGGGTAATGGCTAATTTAGTGTATAACCCCCGCGAGGCAAAGCGCTTATTTGGTTTTATTGGTTCGGGTGCTATATTAGGAGGTATTTTAGGAGGATATTTAACTTCAATTTTAGCTCCAATAATAGGCAATGAAAATGTAATTTTTATTGCTGCGGTATTTTTAGGATTATGTATCGTGTTACTTAATAAAATTTGGAAAAACAGAATTGTAAAATTAAATACGTTTAAACAGAAGAAAAGAACAGCGGTTCGCGAAGTAAGGCCGTTAACGCTTATTAAAAACTCTAGACACTTATCGTATCTCGCAGGGATTGTGGCTATTAGCGTAATTGTGGCAAAACTAGTGGATTACCTTTATAGTGATTTTGCTTCTGCAACCATCGCGGATCCAGACGAATTAACCTCTTTTTTTGCCTTTTGGTTTTCTACATTCAACCTCTTGTCATTACTTATCCAATTATTTTTTACTCAGAAAGTAGTAGGTATTTGGGGTGTTGGTTTTTCTTTAATGCTTTTACCTCTAGGTATATTTGTAGGAGCTGTAGTATTTTTTATAATTCCAGAATTATCGGTAATTATCTTTATTAAAGCTGTAGATGGTACTTTAAAACAATCTATTCACAAAAGTGCGACTGAACTGCTCGCTTTACCTTTACCTTTTGAGCTTAAAAATAAAACCAAATCATTTATTGATGTTGTTGTAGATAGCGTTGCGACTGGGATCGCGGGTTTTATTTTAATTTTTGCCATAAAAGGACTCGATTTGCCAACCTATTACATTACGGCTACAATTTTACTTTTAGTATTTGTTTGGTTGTATTTTATCTCCAAGGTTCGAAAGGAGTATTTTCAAACATTTAGAGAAAATTTAACTGAAATAACCAACATTAAAGTAAAAGAAAATAAAGTAATCAGAAAGAATGTATCTGTGGTAGAGGGAATGAAAGCTGTCTTTGAATCGGGCTCAGAAAGTCAGATTTTGTTTATGCTGAACAAACTCCAAGAAATAAATGATAAACGTTTTACTAGTGATGTTGAAGCACTACTAAATCATCCATCGAATAAAATAAAAACTGCTGCGATACAAAACCTATATTTTCTAAATAACACAACGGTAGTTTCACAAATCTCTGAATTACTAAATAGTGATGATGAAGATTTGGTTGAGGCAACTCTGGCTTATATATTATTGCATGCTGAAAAAAATGAAACGATCGTTTTTGACGCCTACTTAAATCATGAAACACCGCTGATCGCACGTACAGCGCTATTAAGTTTGGCGCGTGAATCTAGGGATAACTTTTCTTTAAGTGCCACGTATAATTTGAAGCAAAGAATTAGTGCAGAAATAAAGCAAATAAAGTTAAACCCAAGTAATGTTGAAGGGCTCAAAATTCTATTAAAAACTATTGGGGCAGCGAACATAAATGAATTTCATGATTTTATAAAACAATATCTTAAAACAGCCAATGAAGATGTTTTAAAAACTACTATTTACGCCGCAGGCATGACAATTAATCCAGAGTTCATTCCTTTGTTGGTAGCCTTTTTACCAAACAAAAAAGTGAGAATAGTTACCGTCACAGCGCTCCAGAATTATGGGCAGCAAATACAACCCGCTTTAGTAGATATGGTAAAGAAACTTCAAATTTCTATTGAAGTTGCACGTTTTGTTCCTTTAGTTTTAAAGGCTTTTCGATCTCAAGATTCAGTTAAATATTTGTTTGAATTACTCGAAGATCGTGATCTATCAGTACGTTTAGAGGCTATCCGTGCGTTAAGTGACTTAAAATTGCACCATACAGATCTATATTTCAAAAACACAAAAATTGTTTCAAGTATCTATGATGAATGTAAATTATATCATAATACGCTATCGGCGATGCATACTCAAATTATTGTTTCTTACAGAAATAGAAAAAAATCTAAAGAAGCAATTTCCCCTGATGAGCGCGAAGCTCGGGCTAGTCTTTTGGAGCTTTTGGAGCGTAGATTAGATGCTGGCCTAGAGCGTATTTTTAAACTTTTAGGACTAAAATATAAACAGCAAGATATTAATATAGCCTATGCTGGGTTGGTAAGCGAAAAACAAGAAGCAAGAACAAACGCCATTGAGTTTTTAGATAATTTGCTTTCAGGTGAATTAAAACGTAAACTACTTCCTATTATTGAAACTAGTGCTATTGATGTTACTTCTGAAGAAGTGATTCATCAATTTAAACAAAAATTACTTACTGAAACAGAATGTTTTCAACTTCTTCTAGAAGCGAATGATCAAAAACTTAAACTTGCGGTGTTTTATTTAATAGGCAAGCAACATGATAAAAAGTATCTTCCTTTACTCAAAAAATATCTTGATGACGATCACTTTAAAATTCGCTCTTTTGCTCAAGAAGCAACTAATGCCCTAGAGAAAAATTAAATAACAATCTCGATAAATTACAATATCATTCAAGTTGAAATGATTAATTACGAACCACTTTATCAATAGCAGAAGCCAAATACATATGATCAGAGGCTGAATTTTTACCCAGTACATTGCTCATTAAAACAACCATGTATGTACAATTATCTGGTTGTTCAACAATAATTACAGAGTTCATAAAATTCTGAATATTACCCATATATTTTCCACAAACTTGTCCATTAGATCGATCACATTTATACAAACTACCTGACTTAAAATACACGGAAGCATCTTTCAGAGATGGGGATTGAGCGTATCTAATTCTCCGATCTGTTATATACATCAAGCGTTTCATTTCAAGGCTACTTTGTTTATCGACAGCCTTACCTTGCTCTAATTGAACTAGAAACTTCATTAAGCCCACAGGAGACCCAATACTTCCGCCTTTATCACCAACATAGGTATTAGCACCCCCAGTAAAAAAGCTGCCTAAGCGCCACTCGTCATGAGTGATTCCCAATTCACGGAGTGGCAAGTTTACCACTTCATTTGCTAAATCAGTCAGCTCTTTTTTTGGTGTTGTTTTAAAGTATTCCAATGCTTTTTCGTCTGTTAATTCAGGATAATCTTGCCCAAATGCTGCCATTAATAAAGTCTCTCGCCATACAATACTTGCCGCACCATTATTACTAACTGAAAGCATATGGTCTGTCCATTCATATAACGAAAAAACATCACTAGCCACAACTTGTCTTTTAACTAATGTTTTCTTTTCTATATTATAGATAGGAATAGTGTGCTCGTCTGTTAAGCCCCAAACTCCTGCTTTTACATTTTTGTTTTTAAGTAGTTCAGTACGACTTTCCCATGAATCAGGATAAATTGTTGCTAATTGTGTAAATAAAGCATTTAACACGGCTAGTTTACCTACACTTCCTGGCTGATAGCCTGCAGTCTCGTTGCGTTTGGCATAACGAATACTATCTACATCAGAAATATCCATCACAACAAGGGAATAACTCTTGTCTAAACCTCGAAATAATCCACTAATTTCCTTCTGAAAATTTTCATCTACTTGAAAAAAAATTTTAACGCTATCTGAAGCTCTTGAGGTTAAATTAAGTTTAATATCGCTCCATGATTTTTTTGCACCTTCGGGTAAGGGGGTCGTTTCCTTTAACTCTCCGTTCTTAATAAGTTCCAGTCGTAACAATCGTTTTATCCCAGTTTGTTCATATCCATCAATTGGATAAAATGTAAGGCTAGTAAAAGCTAAACACAGACCAATGCCAACAGCAAGAAGGAGCATTTTTTTCATTTTTATAATTTTGTTGAAAGTTGTATTTTTTTTGTAATATCAATTTTAGGGGTTATAGACTCTAAATAACCAGAACTAAGGGCTTTTTTATTTTCGACAAATGGTCGAATTTGAAATAGCCACAATTTGTCATCTTTAAAACCTAATTCTACATCATAAGCTCCGTCATATTCGCTATTGGTCTCCTTAGGCATTCTGTTTCTTATAATCTCGGCTAATTCTTTTATTTCTCCAATATTCTGATCATTTAAAACCGATTTTTCAAAAGTTACCATTTTTTTCCCTGTTCCCCCAGTTATTGGAAGCGTATTATGAAAAGTTTCTCGCGCTGGAGCTAATAACTCAAACCCACCATTATTTTTAATCAAATAGGTTTCAGCTGACTGACCATCAACAGCACCACCTGCACCCCTGCTAAAAGCAATAGTTAAATCTTTTTCGTCTCCAGAGCTTAATCCTTTAGTGATTAAAACGCCTGAATAGTCAACATCTACACTGGGGATCACTAAAATAGAAGGAAATACATTTTCCGGATTTAGCAAGTATTTTTGACGCCATTTAAAACTTCGTTCTGTATATGGTGAAGCCCAAACATCTTTAATGCCAGCAATTATTTTTTCTTTTTCAACGGCATTAAAAATAGTCAGGTTTAAGCCTGCCCCAGTAAAATCTTTCAAATCTTCCATATTGGTATCGCTCCTTAAAAAAACAGGAATAGCCCCTAATTCTTTTCCGAAAACAGCAGAAAACTCACTTTCTAGTGCATTTGTAAAACTACTTTTTAAAGGCATTTTTTTAATGGCTGCTCGCAACGTTTCTAGTTGGCGTAGTTGATAATTTTCGACTTCTTTTTCGTCAATATTTTTTGTAAGCATCTGGTCTGCCTCGGCGAACATGTTATTTAAAAATTTCCAGTAAGTAACAGTTTGCCCAGGCATAGCTTGATCCATGTGTTCTCTGAAAATCCCAAAAGGGATCACCAAGCCTTCTACCACTTTATCAGGAAACATTTTTTTTAATTGTCCTAAATTAGCGGCTTTAGGCCCACAAAGTTTTCCAGAATCTTCGGCGTCTATATCACGCATATTTAAAATCTTTGTCTCTTGTAGTCTAATATTCTCTACCGGAACTGCAATTCTATCCTGCTTTCGTTCTTTTTTAGCAAAAAGTGCTATCTCAATATCCGACATATCTTTCTCTAATTTTAAGATTACATTGCCTTTATTAGAAACGGCGAAAAATACTGTTTGCCCATTAAATTCTGCTAAATCTTTCAGATTTTCATCAGATAATGCCGTATTCGGAATCCCTAAATTACGCGCAAGTAATTGTACGTGAGAGACCATATTTCCTTCTGCAACAGTTCCAATGCCAGCAATAGGTTTTAAATCGGCTGGAGCGCGTTGAAAAAAATATATGTTACCAGATGATACCTCAATCTCGTCAGGCGATCCATCAACGACTACTAATGTTCCAAACGCATAACCAGGGTTAAGTCCACGAAAAGTACTTTGGTTCTTAATGTTCAAAACTTTATTAGTGAGCGATGATTCTTTCGCCATATAATCGCCCAACTCTCCAACACTTTTGCCTAAATGTAGCGCAATAGAGCCCCTGATTTTATCATCAATAAACCCATAAGCTTTTGGTTCAAAACCTGTGTAGTCGTCCACAACATTTTGATAGTTTGCTTTTACCATAGCAGCACTCCATTCTAACTCTCTACGTGCATTTTCTAAAACAGCTGTTATTTGTTCTAGTGTCAAGGTTTCAACGTCATATTGACTTAGTGAACCCATAATTTGTTCCCATTCCCAAAGTTCAATATAGCCTGCTCCGGCAGTTGCCATTCCCAAATAACAAATTTTCTCCAGTAAAGAATTCACTGTTAGTGGTTCCCATTTAGGTGCATTTTTAAATAGAATACTTTCTATTTTTAAAGAAATATCTAGAAGTTGCAATTTTAGTTCAGGATTTTTTTCATTCAAAACAGAATTTCTTAATTCTAATAACAATTCAGACGAATTAATTATTAAATTTTGCGGTGAATCTGTTGTGGAAGATGCAACATAAGAAGCAATGCGAATTCCGAGAGCACTTTTTTCAACTAAAGGAGCTTTGGCTAAAAATGTATTAACATCAATGGGCTTATAAAAAGTATTCATTGTGTTTACTAAAGCATCAAATTGTTCGTTCAGTGTAGTAGTTAATTTAGAAGCGTTTATTTTCTTAAAATCCTTAACTTTTTGAATATCTGAAAATTCAGGTTGACTATGGATTTTTACCCTTAGATCCATAAAAGGTAAATAAACATCTGAGATTACTTTAGATTGACTCCGCATTAATTGAGACGTATTATCATCGCCTTCATGCGGAATATCTTTTAAGGATTGGCGGATTAGAAAATAATTTTGAGCTAGTCGATCCGAATCTGACAATAGCCATTTATAAAACTCAATACCCCAGGCCTGTTCATCTTCCGATTGAATAGATCCTCTATAATACTGTCCTTTTTCTAAAATCCAACCATTATCAATGGTTCTTAAATACTTATCTAATTGATATTGTTTTAGTTTAGAATGATTGTTTTCAGCATCCCAGAATTCTTTAGGATTAGTAGCAGCTAAAATCTGACCTAAAAAAATATGATTGCTTTTTCCTAAAGCAATAACATTATCTTTATAGCGTGCATGTTGCACACCAGGCCCAATATTTTCAGGACAAGGATCTTTAGGTTGGCGGATGCTACCGTCGTTACAGAACCAACGAATATCCTTATAAGGACCTCTGATGTCATTTTTATAGGCGATAATTTGTGTTGTTATTTTTTCATTACTAATTTTTTGAGAAAAAGATGTAAACCAAGAAAAAATAAATAATGCTAGTAAACTTTTTATTTTCATTGAATGTAATTTATAAATTACTAATCGTAGTAAAAGTATATATTTTATTTTTAGCTTTAGAAGAAATTGATAGACGAATTTTTTCTACTTTAATTCGTTCGTTCCATCCTAAAAGCTTGGATACCGTTTCTATAGGCACTCCATTGAATAGCATGGCGGAGGTTCCAATAGTGCGTATAGCGACATAAAAGGTTAGGTTATTTTGAATATCGCAGTCTTTAGCTATTTCTTTTAAATAACTATTTGTCTTTTGATTTGAATTTAAGGGAGGCAATAGATCCGTATATTGTGCATCAACTACAGAAGTATATTTTTCAAGTATTTCAATAGCTTAAGGTAAAATAGTGGAAAGCACGGACATAGTATATACCACCCCCGCCGGATTAAAGTGAGCATAGCAATATTTATTGCAAACCCTTTTATAGCATAGTCTAAAACGATTTTTTAAATAGATCAAAAAATTCCGTTTTCAGTGGTCCACTTTGGCCGTTTTTTTCACTCAGTTAGGTATTCAGGATTTAGCAAATCTGCTAAACCCAAAGATTCGTGGTTGGGTACAGTATTACGGAAAGATAAGTCGTAAGAGTCTGCAACCTATTTTCTATTACCTAAATAATCGTATGATCAGATGGATATTGAACAAGTATAAAAGCTTCAAAGGGAGCAAAATCAAAGCTGTAAAATGGCTTAGGTTTATTATGAAGTCATATCCAAACCTTTTCTATCATTGGGAATTGAGGTACAAAACTGGTCTAAATTTATTTAGACTTTATCGACTGTATATCAAGAGCCGTATGAATTGAGAGGTTCACGTACGGTTCTGTGAGAGGTTTAGGGGTGAAACTCCCCTTTACCTACTCGACTAGCGGTAGTGGTTTCCGCGATGTTTTTCAATTTGCACTTATTATTATAATCCCTCAACATTTTTCGGCACTATTTTCTTTACAGTTCCTAATAATCTGTCAGTTCCGTTTTCTAATAAGACGAAGTCGCCATTACGTTTTAATAATTTTGAGCAACTGTCTTTTGTTGGTGCGTAACTCCATTTTATACAAGACAAATCTTTTCTTATTTCCCAAGTTCCGTCCAAAAGTCCACCTGACGGAAGTCGAGCCATAGCTTTTGCATCAGCACCATACCAAAGAATAATGTCGCCACCACTATTCGGCTCAATTAAATAAACTGTATTACCAGTCATTAAAGCGTCAAGTTGTGTTCCGTCCATTTGGATTTCAGAGTTTTGTGCAGATATATTTGACATTATAAAAAGTGTGATTAATGTTATTAGTAATCTCAATTTGTACATAATTCGTTCGATTAATTGAATGAATTTCGATATTCTAAAGGCGATAAATCGGTTTTGCTTTTGAACAACCTATTGAAAGATTGGGAATGTTCAAAACCAAGTTGAAAAGCAATTTCACCAATCGATTTTGAAGTTGTTGTTAAATATTCTTTAGCCTTTTCTATGAGTTTAGAATGAATATGCTGTTGTGTATTTTGTCCTGTTACAGTTCTCAACATATCACTCAAATAATTTGGCGAGACGTTCATTTCGTGCGCAATACTTTTAACTGTTGGCAATTTTGATTCTGTGTTTTCATCAAAATATTTCGATAGCTTACTTTCAAAATTGGCGAGTAAATCAGTACTCGCCATTTTTCTTGTGATAAATTGTCTATTGTAAAATCGATTAAAATAATTGAGTAATAATTCAAGATTTGAAACAATTACGTCTTGACTGTACAAATCAATCGTAGATTGATATTCGTTTTGAATATTTTGCACTAAATTTTCTATGATTTGTTTCTCCTTGTCTGAAAGGTGCAAAGCCTCGTTTACACCATAGGAAAAGAAACCAAAGTTTTTAATTGCTTTTGATAAACCATAATTTGCGATTAATTCTGGATGAAATAATAATGACCAACCGTCTTTATTTCTTTCGCCTTTTTCATCAACTGTTAGCACTTGATTTGGTGAAAGAAATGACATTGTACCTTCGTCAAAATCGTAATGGCTTTTGCCATATTTTAGTTGACCTTGAAAACTTCTCTTTATAGTGATATTATAAAAGTTAAGAACCATTCTTCGGTTTCCTAAATCTGTTTTCTCTCTTTCCTGTGAATGGTCAATCAAGGTAATCAAAGGATTTGTAGGTTTTGGCAATCCTAAAATCCGATGCAACTCGGTTAATGAGTTTATTATTTTCGGTCTGGTATTATTTTCCATATTTGCTAATTACGATAAAAAATCTTGTCCGCTACTTCTATCTGCGGTCATTACTTCCACAACATTTTTTGGATACTCAATTGGCAAAGCGCTCACTTCTTCCAATTTCTGTAATTCTTCTGCTGTAAATTCAATATCTACTGCTTTTAAATTGTCTTGAAGTTGGGTCATTTTTGTTGCTCCAATAATAATGCTCGACACTACTGGTTGATGTAATAACCAAGCTAAAGCCAATTGAGCAACAGAAAAGCCTTTTTGCTCTGCCATTGGATGTAGCACATCTAATACATCAAATGCTCTTTCTTTATGGAAAGGCTCAAATGGGAAATCGTTCAAACGTCCTTTTTCGTTATTTCCGTCTCTTTTGTATTTTCCAGTTAAAAGTCCACCGCTCAAAGGACTCCAAACCATAAGTCCAACTTTTTGGTCTTGTAATAATTGAATCATTTCACGTTCTAAATCTCTGTTATCAAGCGAATAGTTAGCTTGCAAAGAAGCAAATTTCTCTAAATTATTATAGGTTGAATGACCTAATGCTTTCATTAAATGCCAAGCCATAAAATTACTTGCTCCAATGTAATGAATTTTTCCGCTACGCACTAAATCATCTAAAGCTCTCAAAGTTTCCTCAATAGGCGTTAATGGGTCAGACGTGTGTAATTGGTAAAGGTCGATGTAATCAGTGTTAAGTCTTTTCAGACTTTCTTCAACTTGCTGGATAATATGTTTTCTTGACAAACCTCTGTCGTTTTCTCCTTTTCCCATACTTCCTCTGACTTTTGTAGCCAAAACGAGGTTGTCTCTCTTTATTGAAAGGTTTTTAATTGCTTTTCCAATCATTACTTCTGAAAGTCCTTCTGAATAAATGTTGGCAGTATCGATAACGTTTACACCTGAATCGACTACGGTTTTAATTTGCTCGTCAACTTCTTTTTGACCTAAATCGCCCATATAGTTGAAAAATCCTTTTCCGCCATAATTCATAGTTCCCAAACAAAGTGTTGAGACCTTTAATCCTGTATTTCCTAAAATTTTATAGTTCATTTTTTTTCGTTTTTGTTCTCTGCAAAGTTGGCAGATTATCAAAAACTAAATGTAGCTATATTCAGTTGTGTTGTAACCGAAATGAGGATTTTGTCTAAAGTTTGAAGATTGCACGGACTTTTTTTACCATTACAGCTAACGGGAGTTTGTGCAAAAACTCCATTTTGAATAAAAATAGTAACTTCTGGTCTAATTTAAGCTATGTAATGGCCGTTTTATGTAGTTGTTTTTTTGAATACGTTAGATTTAGTTTACTAATAAATTGTCTTGAAACG
>JBGSQM010000111.1:0-16341 GCA_041738035.1 Cellulophaga sp. | reverse complement strand
AACTGTAAACCACTCACTTTTTCTAACACAGGAATACATTCCTCTTCGGTAGCACCAGGATATACCGTACTTTCATAAATAACGATATCGCCTTTTTTTAATACATTCCCTACCGTTTCGCTGGCTTTGTACAAAGGGGTTAGGTCTGGTCTGTTGTTTTTATCTACAGGCGTGGGTACGGTAATAATAAAATACGTACAATCTGCAATCGCCTGTAATTGGTGGGTACAATAAAGGCCTTTTTCCATTGCTGCGTTGGGCACTAAAACCTCTTGCAACACCTCTTGTTCCACCTCTAAAGTACTGTCTATACCCGCTTGTAGTTCTTTAATTCTGGTTTCGTTGATATCAAAACCCACTACAGGATATTTGGTAGCAAATAATCGGGCTAGGGGTAAACCTACATAACCCAATCCTATCACTGCAATTTTTTCTGTATTCATTTTTTTACTCTTTTTAATTTTTTTACAACCAAGCTACAAATATAGGTACAACAGTCAGTCCGTTTTTTTTATTAGCTCTGGTTTATTAAATTAAACCATTGGCTGTCTTTAATTTTTGATCATAATTTTTTGTCAGTTCGAGTGATTTTCGATAGAAAATCGTATCGAGAACAAGAAAAATTATTATTAAAAACGATTCTCGATACATTTTTTGCTACATCCTATTACGCAAAAAACACTCGAACTGACATTTTTGATACTTATACCCAACGGGTTAAATTAGTATTTTATAACAACTAGACTTTAGGTACTAAAATCAAGATGCTAGAACTAAGTCAAACTGCTAGTTTTTTACTTCAAGTGCTCCCAATACCAATCCACAGCTTCTTTCAATCCTTTTTTGATATCATATTTTGGCGCATAGCCCAATAAATTTTTTGCCTTATCAATAGAGGCTAACGAGTGCGGAACATCGCCCTGACGATTGGGTCCATAGGTTGCTTTAACTTCGGTAATTTTTGGATCAAATTCGCCTAAAAAGGTACGTAAAAGGTCTAAGAGTTCATTTAAATCTGTACGCTCCCCATAGGCAACATTATACACAGTATTTAGCGCTTCTTTATTATCAGTGGCGATAGCCCTGAGATTCATTTGTATAACATTATCAATATAAGTAAAATCTCTAGAGAAACTGCCATCGCCATTAACCACTGGCGATTCATAAGCCATGAGCTGCAAAACAAATTTTGGAATCACTGCGGCGTAAGCTCCATTCGGGTCTTGTTTTCTCCCAAAAACATTAAAGTACCTAAGCCCTATGGTGTCTAAACCATAAGCTCTTTTAAAAATATCGGCATACAGTTCGTTTACATATTTTGTGATGGCATAAGGCGATAATGGTTTCCCTATAATATCTTCTTGTTTCGGTAAGCTTTCAGAATCTCCATAGGTAGAAGAACTTGCTGCGTAAACAAATCTTTTTACTTTGTTATCTCTAGCGGCAACGAGCATATTTAAAAAGCCCCCAACGTTAACATCGTTCGTAGTTATGGGATCATTAATAGACCTTGGAACGGAACCTAATGCCGCTTGATGTAAAACAAAATCTTGATTTTCACAGGCTTTTTGGCATATTTCTAGATCTCGAATATCACCTGTAAGTAATCGAAAATTAGGGTGATCGAGGAGATGAACTATATTTTGTTTATTACCTGTAGCAAAATTATCAAGACAAGTAACCTTGTTATTTAGTTTTAGTAATGCTTCACAGATATTAGAACCAATAAACCCTGCGCCACCAGTAACCAATATATTTTTATTTTCAATCATTATAATATTATAAAGTATTAAGAAAGCGCAAAGATGATAAAAATATTGCCTTTTGTGAGTGGTTTTTGTACTAAGGGTGCGAAATTCACGATGAACGTCGAATTTTGTCTAAAATGATTCCCCGAGAGCCTGCCCTAGTGCAAGCCTGCCAATCTGCTTTACGGTTTTATCTTGATTTTTATTTTAAAGGTCTAAAAGTCTGTTTAAAAATTCAAGAATTCTTTTTTTTGTCTCTTTTCTCGTATTATTGTATCATAATTTTTAACTTAGTTTATGTTTAAAAATTATGCCTTATGCTGCATCAAAAATAGACTGCAAAGATTTTAATCATAATTTCTTAAACAGACTCTAATTCTTCTTAAATTTATATAAAAAGGTTCATTTCATCCATAATAAATCCACTTTTATAGTTTTTTAAGAATTTTATCCTTTATAATTTAAACAATGTTCTATATTCGAAAAAACGAAGTACCAAAGTTTTTAATTTTAAATGGTAAGTTTTAAGTTATTAGCATTTAAATCAATAAAAAACCAACCAACTTTATAAACTTTAAATCTTAAACTTTTTTATTTTAAAAGCTAATCGTCTAAAAATCTAATAATCCAAACATCCAATTAGCTTTTAAAAATTACATTAACACAATTTGCTTATTCTTATGAAAAAAATTCTTATTACTGGTGCAGCAGGTTTTTTGGGTTCTCATTTATGTGATCGATTTATTAAAGAAGGCTATCATGTGATTGCTATGGATAATTTAATTACAGGTGATTTAAAAAATTTAGAACATTTATTCAAGTTAGAAAATTTTGAATTCTATCACCATGATGTGACCACTTTCGTAAATGTTCCTGGAAAACTAGATTATATCTTACATTTTGCCTCTCCTGCCAGTCCTATTGATTACTTAAAAATACCTATTCAGACTTTGAAAGTAGGCGCTATGGGAACCCATAATTTACTGGGTTTAGCTAAAGATAAAAAGGCGAGAATTTTAATTGCATCGACTTCAGAAATTTATGGTGATCCTTTGGTACACCCCCAAACAGAGGAGTATTATGGCAATGTAAATACCATAGGTCCCAGAGGAGTGTATGATGAAGCTAAGCGATTTATGGAGTCTATCACCATGGCATATCATCGCTTTCATGACGTGGATACGAGAATAGTTCGTATTTTTAATACCTATGGCCCGAGAATGCGCCTTAATGATGGTAGGGTAATCCCAGCTTTTATTGGTCAGGCCTTACGCGGTGAAGATTTAACTATTTTTGGTGATGGAAGCCAAACGCGTTCATTTTGTTATGTAGATGACGAAGTAGAAGGTATTTATAGATTACTTTTAAGTGATTATGTACTGCCTGTAAATATTGGGAATCCGCATGAGATTACGATTAAAGATTTTGCTGAGGAAATTATAAAGCTTACTGGTACCAACCAAAAAATAATATATCAGCCCTTACCTAAAGACGATCCGATGCAAAGACAGCCAGACATTACCAAGGCTAAGGAAATTCTTGGATGGGAGCCTAAAGTATCGAGAGAAGAAGGCATGAAGCGAACTTATGCCTACTTTAAATCATTACCGGAGGAGCAATTGTATAAAAAAGAACATCGTGATTTTTCATCACGGAATAAGAAATAGTTCATTTAGCCTTTAAAGTCCAAGCGTAAGTTCGGGTGCTTTTTTGATAAAAAATTGTATCGAGAACACTTATGATATGTGAGCTTCTCGATAAAAATTATTCTTTTACTATCATTTCTGAATAATTCACTAGAAGTGACAAAGGGCTTACTATGATGGTGACTGAGCGGAGCCGAAGTCCAAATGTAAGTTCGGGTGTTTTTTTCACAAAAAAATTATATCGAGAACCCTTGCGATATGTAACGTTTCTCGATAAAAATTATTCTTTCACTATCATTTCTGAATAATTCACCAGAAGTGACAAAGGGGTTGCTATAATGGTGACTGAGCGGAGCCGAAGTCCAAATGTAAGTTCGGGTGTTTTTTTCACAAAAAAATGATATCGAGAACCCTCGTCACGTGTAAAGCTTCTCGAACCAAAAAAACAATTAGCGTAAGATCAATTGTTTTAATTCGCTTCTCCTATACGATAGTATTTAAAACCAAAAGTTTTGAGCTTTTCCTTATCTAGAATTCGTCTTCCATCAAACACGAAAGCTGGTTTCAGCATTTGATTAAAAATTAATGACCAATCGTAATTTTTGAATTCATCCCATTCCGTTAGTATAGCAATCGCATGGGCATCTTTCGTTGCGACGATTGGGTCATTTACAACAGTAACCAAACGTCTATTTTCTTCTTCTGTTCTTGTATTTAAATAATCTAAATCTGCATACACCTGTTCAGAAGATACTTTAGGGTCGTAAACTACAATTTGCGCCTGTTCGTCAAGTAGTGCATCTGCGACATAAATTGCTGATGATTCTCGGGTATCATTAGTGTCTTTTTTAAAGGCCCAACCGTAAAAGACAATTTTTTTATCTGAAACGGTGTTGTATAGTGTACTAATGATATTGTCTGCGAAACGCCTGCGTTGGTAATCGTTGATGATAATTACTTGTTCCCAATAATCGGCAACTTCATTTAAACCATAAGATTTGGCTATATATACTAGGTTTAAAATATCTTTTTGAAAACAGGATCCGCCAAAACCCACAGACGAATTTAAAAATTTAGAACCAATTCTGGAGTCCATGCCAATTGCTTTTGAAACCTCTGCTATGTTAGCATCCGTTTTTTCGCATAAGGCAGATATAGAGTTTATAGAAGATATTCTTTGCGCTAAAAAAGCATTCGCCACTAATTTTGAAAGTTCAGAGGACCATACATTGGTTTGTAAAATACGTTCTTTAGGGAGCCATTGTTCATAAATACCACTCAATAAATTTTTAGCTTCAATTCCTTTAGGAGTATCCTCGCCACCAATTAATATGCGATCTGCATTAAATAAATCGTTAATAGCAGTACCTTCCGCTAAAAATTCTGGATTCGATAAAATCTCAAAGCCTACACCATTACCCGTATGATCTAGTATATTTTTAATAGCACTTGCAGTTCTAACAGGAAGCGTTGATTTTTCAACTACAATTTTATCATTTTTGGCAACTTTAGCAATAGTCCTAGCGCAGAGTTCAACATACTTTAAATCTGAAGCTTGCCCTTTCCCTTTTCCGAAAGTTTTGGTAGGGGTATTGACCGATATAAAAATCATTTCTGCATCATCAATGGCTTTCTCAACATCGGTAGAAAAAAATAAATTTTTATTTCTGGTATCGGCAACAATTTCCCTTAACCCTGGTTCGTAAACAGGTAAATTATCTAAATTCGGATCATTCCAAGCAGCTATTCTTTTTTGGTTAATGTCAACCACCGTAACTAGAATGTCTGGACATTTTTTTGCAATGACTGACATGGTTGGACCACCTACATACCCTGCACCAATGCAGCAAATTTTTGTAATTTTTTTCATGTATAATAGTATTAATTTAAGTGCTCTTTTTTTGATTATTTTTTATAATAACCTAGATACCAAGCAATGAAGGATTTAATTCCTTCTTTTATAGGAGTAGTAGGGGAATACTCAAAATCTTTAATTAGTTGATCCACATTGGCCCAAGTTTTTTCCACATCACCTGGTTGCATAGGCATCATTATTTTTTCTGCTTTCTTATTTAAACTTAATTCAATCTCGTGTATAAAATCTAATAACCTAACGCTCTTGTTATTGCCAATATTATAAATTTTATACAGATTTTTGTTCGACAACCTATCTTGAATGTCTTTTTCTATAACACGCACGACACCCTTGGCAATATCATCGATATAGGTAAAATCGCGCTCCATGTTTCCGTTGTTAAAAACTTTGATGGGTTTGTCGTTAATTATGGCATTGGTAAATAAAAACATCGCCATATCAGGCCTTCCCCAAGGGCCATAAACGGTAAAAAATCGCAAGCCTGTAGTGGCAAATCCATATAAATGACTGTAAGTGTGCGCCATTAATTCGTTGCTTTTTTTGCTCGCTGCATATAAGCTTACGGGGTGTTCGGCAGGGTCTGTAGTTTCAAAAGGGATTTTGGTGTTGTTGCCATAGACGCTGGAGCTACTAGCATAGACCAAATGTTGAATTTGGTAGTTTCTGCAGCATTCTAATACATTTAAAAAACCAACAATATTACTATCGATATAGGTTTCTGGGTTTTCTATACTGTAGCGAACGCCCGCTTGTGCTGCCAGGTTACAAACCACATGAAAACCTTCATTTTTAAATAAAACAGGCAGCTGTTCCCGGTCTTCTATGGCCATTTTTACAAAAGTAAAATCCTTCCCATAACGCTCACTGTGGCTCATTTGATGAGGCAGCATGGCATTTGCTTTAAAAATCCCCAATTCTTGTAGTCGCGCCAGTTTTAGGTTGATATCGTAATAGTCGTTTATATTGTCTATGCCTACAACCTGATGCCCTTTTTGCAAAAGCTGTAAACAAACGTGCAAACCTATAAATCCCGCGGCTCCTGTAACTAAAATCTTCATTTTTTATATCTGCTTTTGTCTTTATAATCTATTACTTTTGTTTGTCGCTAAGGGTTTTTACCTTCAATACACAGTTAAACGATTATTTATTGCATTGAGCGAATTTAAACCCTTGATGTCTATGAATTTGAATTTTAATGCTAAATTTACTTTTTATATAGAAAAAAACGCTTTCTAATATAGAGAAACATTGAAAAAATTAAATTTTTATAATTTATTTGCTTTGTATAACAGCTATAAAAACCATGCCGTCAACCTTACTCCAATACGATAAAATCTGGCTTTCTTCTCCTCACATGGGAGGTAATGAACAAAAGTACGTAAAAGAAGCCTTTGATACCAATTGGGTAGCGCCGCTGGGACCGAATGTAGATGCTTTTGAGGAAGCTATTAAAAATTATATCCATCATGATGTTCAGGTGGCTGCCTTAAGTTCTGGTACTGCTGCCATTCATTTGGCACTTGAAATATTAGGAGTTGAAGCAGGAGATGAAGTGTTATGTCAGACTTTTACATTCTCGGCTTCTGCCAATCCCATAAAATATTTAGGAGCTACTCCCATTTTTATAGATAGTGAAAAGGAGACTTGGAACATTAATCCCACTTTATTAGAAAAAGCCATTCAAGAACGCATGGCGGCGGGCAAAAAGCCAAAAGCCATTGTAGCTGTGCATTTGTATGGTATGCCTTATAAGGTAGAAGCAGTTCAAGAAATTTCAGAAAAATATGGCATTCCAGTGATTGAAGACAGTGCAGAGGCGCTGGGGAGCACTTTTAACGGAATAAAATGCAGTAGTTTCGGAACTATTGGTATCTTGTCCTTCAACGGCAATAAAATTATTACTACTTCTGGTGGTGGCGCTTTGGTATCCAAAAATGACGCTTACCGGAAAAAAGCTATTTTCTTAGCCACTCAAGCAAGAGATGAGGCACCTCATTATCAGCACTCTCATGTGGGTTATAATTATAGAATGAGTAATATTTTAGCGGGTATTGGCCGTGGACAAATGGAAGTGATTGATGATCGGGTAGCGGCAAGAAGGGCCAATTATCAGTTGTATTTTGAGGCCTTATCGGCAATCGATGGGATTGAGTTTTTACCAGAACCCAAAGGCGCTTTTTCCAACAGATGGCTCACGTGTATGTTAACGCCTTCTTTTGTGGTAAGAGAAAAAATTAGAACCCGATTATGGGAACATAATATTGAGTCGAGACCTTTGTGGAAACCTATGCACTTACAGCCTATTTTTTCGCAATGCTCTTCTTATACTGATGGTACTTCCGAAGATTTATTTGAACGAGGCTTATGTTTGCCTAGCGGTTCAAATTTAACAAAGGAAGATGTAGATAGCGTGATTGCTTTAATCAAAAATATACTGTTATGATCAAATCCTATTTTACCAACACCGCAACACGGTATGCTTCAAAATGGTTAGTTTTGGCCATTGATGTGCTTATCGTGTCTTTTTCATTTATTTTATCCTATTTTATTTTATTCAACTTAACCCTGAACTTTGATGTAGATAAGTTATTTCTGCAACTGCCCCTAGTGGCCATCATATCCCTTTTAGCTTTTTTGATGATTGGCTCTTACAAAGGAGTGGTGCGGCACACTGGCGTTCGAGATGTGTATAATATTTTTAATGCGATATGTTTGTCGAGTATCATCACCATACTCTTAGTGGTCATCAATAGAAAATACGATTTTGTTGATAATTTCACCGTTCCTTTAACGATTATTATCATTCACAGTTTAATTAGTTTTATTGGACTAACCGCCTCAAGATATATTTTTAAGGCCTTGTATGATAGTTTGGTATTAAGTGGCAACTACAGCTCAAAAAATGTCATGATTTATGGAGCAGGAGAATCTGGCATTTTAACCCACAGTGCCTTGACTAACCATACCAAGAGTAGGGTTAAGGTGGTGGGCTATGTGGATAAGGATGTGCAAAAAGTGGGCAAGCATATCAATGGCATTAAAGTATATGGGCCTGAGGTTTTGAGCGAAAAATTTATATTGCAAAAGGATATTTCTGAAGTTATTTTTTCCATTCAAAATATAGACCACAAAAAATTGCGTACGCTAGTAGAGAGTTTGGTGGACTATCCAGTTTTGGTAAAAATTGTTCCTCCGGTGGAAGATTGGATTAATGGCGAGCTTAAGCTATCTCAAATTAAGCAAGTACAAATTGAAGATTTACTAGACAGAGCTCCCATCAACATTAAAAATTCTAAAATTAATGAAGAAATTAGTGGGAAGGTTATTTTAGTGACGGGTGGCGCCGGATCTATTGGCAGTGAATTGGTGCGTCAGATATGTACTTACAATTATAAATCCTTGATTGTGGTGGACCAAGCGGAGTCTGCTTTATATGATCTGCAACAAGAATTAAAACAAAACGGGTTTCATAATTTTATTCCTATTGTGGCAGATATTAGGGATAAAAACAGAATGAACAATCTATTTCAAGAACACAAGCCCAATGCTGTTTTTCATGCGGCGGCTTATAAGCATGTGCCTTTGATGGAATATAACTCTTATGAGGCGATAAAAATTAATGTAGCAGGTACAAAGGTGATGTGCGACCTATCCGTAGCTTATAAGGTAGCTAAATTTATATTCGTATCTACAGACAAAGCCGTAAACCCTACCAATGTAATGGGCGCCACCAAACGAATAGCCGAAATGTACATTAGTTGTATGCAGCAAAAAGGCATTACCAAATTTATTACTACGCGTTTTGGGAATGTGCTAGGCTCTAACGGCTCGGTAATTCCTTTGTTTAAAAAGCAAATTGATAAAGGTGGACCTTTAACCGTAACTCATAAAGACGTAACACGTTTTTTTATGACCATTCCAGAAGCTTCTCAGTTGGTTCTAGAAGCAGGTGCGATGGGAGAAGGTGGAGAGATTTTTATCTTTGATATGGGAGAATCTGTAAAGATTTTTGATTTAGCTAAAAATATGATTAAATTATCAGGGCTTAAATATCCTGAAGATATAGATATTAAGGTAACAGGCTTAAGACCAGGAGAAAAGTTGTATGAAGAATTGTTAGCTAATGGCGAAAACACCTTACCTACCTATCATAAAAAAATAATGATTAGTAAAGTACGGGATTTAGATATTTGTAATGTCCACAATAAAATAGACCAGCTCTGTGTATCTAATATGTTTTTTGATATGGATACGGTTAAATTGATGAAAGAAATAGTACCAGAATACATCTCTCAAAACTCCGATTTATGTATGTTAGATAAACCCAAAAAAGTAGATATTATCAAACCAGAAATAACAAGCACGGCAATAGTTTTACAAGAATAATTTTTTGTACTATTGCAAGGCAATTTAACACACTACCAAATGAAATTTACCGCTAAAATTATACTTTTAGGATGTATTGGCTTATTAATCAGCTCTTGTGGTTCTAGAAAAGATATTGTTTATTTTCAAGATAGCAGCAATTTTGAAACCATTGTCGATGTCAATGCTTTTGAGCCTAAATTTAAAATAGACGATGAGGTGAGCATTTTAATTTCGACCACCAACCCAGAAGCGAGTATTCCATTTAATCTTTTTCGAGGCGTTACAGAATCTGGTGGTACACCAGATCAAGTAAGTTATTTGGTGGACAAGTATGGTGAAATAGATTTTCCAGTCTTGGGTAAAATCAGCGTGGCAGGTCTTTCTCCCGAAGAATTAAGACTGTCCCTTAAAAATAAATTAGAGGGGAGTTACTTAAACGATCCCATTATCAACATACGTTTAAAAAACTTTAGAGTAACCGTTTTAGGGCAGGTGAATAGTCCGGGTACCTATCTGGTTTTAGGCGAACGTGTTTCAATTTTAGAGGCATTGGGTTTAGCAGGCGATTTAACCATACAAGGTGTGCGCCAAAATATTATGGTGATCAGAGATTTTAATGGCACCAAAGTCACGCAAAGAATAGACATCACCTCGAAAGAAGCTTTTAAAAATCCAGTTTTTTACCTTACACAAAATGATGTAGTATATGTAGAACCTAGCAAATCTGCTATAAAAATCTCTACATTAGATCAAAGAGTTACAATAGGTTTATCCTTAGTAACATTTGCCATTACCTCAGCGCTAATTTTAATACGATAATCAAACCCCTTATCAATTTACGACATTTATTATGGAATTAAATTCCGATACTACAGTTGCCAATTCGTTCGACTTTAAAGGCTTTATTAAAACCTATACTAAAAATTGGAAATGGTTTTTCTTTACTTTAGTTAGCTTTTTAGTTTTAGCGTTTGTCTTTATTCGATATACTCAGCCACAATACGCTGCTGAAGCTAGGGTTCAAATTCTCGAAGGGAAAAATGCCAGTGCAGAATTAAGTGCTTTTCAAGATTTAGGCGTATTGTCCAACAACACTATGACTTCTGGTATTGAAGATGAAATTTTAGGCTTTAAATCGCGCGCCAATTTAATCGAGGTGGTACAGGCCTTAAATTTAAACATACGTGTTGATGCGCTAGGGAAAATCTTAAATAGTGAATTATACAATTCAGCACCTTTTAAAATAAATTTTATAGCCTCCGATTCCATTATTCAAAATTCTAGTTTTCAGTTTTTTATGGAATTTTCATCGGAAAATACCTTTAGCTACGCGACGCAAGAAGAGGGGCCTTTTAAAGCCTATTCATTCGGTAGTAACATTGCTTCTCCTATTGGGGATATTGTCATTACTCCAGATGATATAAAAGGTTTACAATCGAGTATAGGCAAACAATTTAAGGTGTCTATCACCCCAGTAATAGCCGTTGCACAATCGTACCAAAACAGAATTGTCATTGCGCCCTTAGAAAAATCTACCACGATTCTTAACCTGTACCTAACCGATCCAATTCCTCAAAAAGCAAAAGATGTAATCAATACGCTTATCAGGGTTTATAATACCAATGCTGTGTTAGATAGAAAAGCCATTGCCGATAAAACATCAACTTTTATTGATGATAGAATTACGGAGATATCTTCTGAATTATCCGATGTGGACCAATCTGCACAAGATTTTAAAACCGGGCTGGGAATTACAGATATCGCCTCTGAGGCCGAAATGAATCTTAACTTAGGCGCTTCAAACCGACAAGAATTAAATGCCATAACCACAGAGTTGCAAATTGCACAATCTATGGGAGCTATTGTAAACGAATCTGAAGGCTATGAAATTTTACCTTCAAATATTGGTCTTTCTGATGGGACTATCGGAAGCACCACAGGGCGGTATAACGAATTGGTGATTGAAAGAAACCGTTTGCTAAAAAGTGCCAACGAAAAAAACCCAACCATTATAAATCTTAACCAACAATTAGAAGCCTTAAAAGGTAATTTAAGAAATAGCATTACTAGCGCCACGAATAATTTGAGTATGCAGGCCAATAGCCTCAGTGGTCAATTGTCTAGAATAAACTCTAAAATTTATTCATCTCCTAGAAATGAAAGAGCTTTAAAAGATATCAGTAGAGAACAAAATACCATTGAATCGCTCTATTTATATTTATTGCAAAAACGCGAAGAGTCTCAAATTGCCTACGCTTCTGCGGCTCCAAAGCTAAAAGTAATCGATGAAGCATTTGAAATGGGTGCGGGGCCGGTATCGCCTAATAAATTAGCCATTTATATGGCAGCCATTTTTTTTGGACTTGTTTTGCCTTTTGGGGTAATTTATGTGGATGATTTATTAGATTCTAAAATAAGTAATAAATCAGCACTAGAAAAAATAGTGAAAGATATTCCTGTATTGGCTGAATTGCCCCAAATATCCAGAAAAGAGCAGAAAATACTAGTGAATGATGATCGATCCGTTTTAGCAGAATCCCTACGTATTCTTAGAACCAATTTAGATTATCTGATGAATACAGAAAAAAATACGGCTACTAGAAATAATATCATCTATGTAACATCGAGTGTGTCTGGCGAAGGAAAAACATTTTTATCTTCTAATTTAGCCATGGTTTTTGCAAACACTGGAAAGAAGGTTTTGTTATTAGGTGCCGATATTCGGAATCCTAAAATCCATTCGTTCTTTGATGAAAATCAAAAAGATATTGATGCTTTAGGAAAACCAAATAAAAAAGGAATAAGCGCGCTGGGATTGACAGATTTTCTATTTGATAAATCCTTGAATACCAAAGAAATTATCAACAGCCTATTGGTACACAATACCGAAATAGATGTTATTTATTCAGGAAAAATTCCACCGAACCCCGCCGAACTTTTGATGAGCTCAAGGTATAAAGTATTGCTAGATGAGATCAGTGTTAATTATGATTACGTAATTGTGGACACCGCGCCTTTGATGGTCGTCTCTGATACGCTAATTATCAGCAAATACGCCGATCATACTATCTATGTAACTAGAGCAGGAGTTACAGAAACAAATATCATTGATTTTCCTATAAAATTAAAAAATGAAGGAAAATTAAAAAATCTTTCTTTTGTAGTTAACGATGTGAAAGAGAATAACCTAGGCTATGGTGGTAAATACGGTTACGGCTATGGTGCTAGCGCAAAAAAATGGTGGAAATTTGGGGCTTAATTTATCCAAAATTATAAGTTGTTTTTTCGATAATTGGTTCCAATTGTTTGATATGTCTTTCCGTAATTTTAATAGTCTTTAGCGCTTCTAGCTGTTTTTGGTTGTGCACATCAGTACCTACAAAATCAATTAAATTTTTATCTAATAAGTTGTGGGCTACTTTGGTTACTTCGCTGCCATAATAATTTCCTAAGGATAATAAATTCAGTTGAAAAAGTACCCCCGTATTTTTATACTGACTGTATTTTGAAGTGTTATGTAAATAATGATACCTTTCTGGATGCGCTAAAATTGGAAAAAAATGATTATTTCTTATTTTTTCAAGAGCATTCGTAAAATTCAAAGAGGCTTGTAAATACGACATTTCAATCAGTAAATACTGCTTTTTAATAGGCATAACTTCGAGATGTTCTAATAAATTTTCAAAATTGGCATCAATCATATGCTCCGCGGCAGCCTCGATTTTAATGTTTTTTAAGTTTTTTTTATTCAATTCATTCTTAACAATAGCTAAGGCTCGTTGTATGCTGTGTGGCGTGTTTGGATAGTAGTTATCCATAATATGTGGGGTAGCTATAAAATTAGTGATCCCAATTTCTGAAAATGAGTTTAATAATAGCATGGTATCTTCAATAGTTTTAGCGCCATCATCAATACCAGGTAGAATATGGTTGTGGATATCTACAAAACCATTCAAATAATCGACTAAAAATTTTTTCTTACTAAAGATGCTAAACATTAATGATTTTTAAAATACAAAAGTACCTTATATAAGTTTAGCTTCGAAAATTGACACTAGAAGATTTAATTTTTATTTATGATTTTAATGGTATTTAATCTCAACACTAGCATTAAATTTGCCTAAAAAAAATTGATCATCGATTATATTATAGCCATGTTATGGAGTTTGTCTCCTTTTGGAGAAGCTAAAGTGGGTATTCCGTATGGGATGGCTAACGGACTCAATATATACTTGGTTTTTATACTTTGTTTTGCGGCCAATGTGATGGTTTTTCCTATGATGCTGTTTTTTTTGGATAAAATAAATTACTATTTTCTACGCTGGAAATTTTATAAAAAGTCGGCAATTTATATTGCCAGAAAAGCAAAAATAGGCTCAGGTGATAAAATTAAAAAATACGGTTTTTGGGGACTCATGATTTTTGTAATGGTGCCTTTACCCGGTACAGGAGTTTACGCCGGCACCATCGCCACCTATTTGTTTAAAATTGATAAAAAAAGTGCGTTTTTAGCCAATACCATTGGTATTTTCTTCTCGTCACTTATGGTTTGGGTCGCCACTTATTTAGCCATGAAGGGAATTGCCAATTGACCGCCTGATTTCCCTTATGTTTATTAAAAATCACAAAATTCTGACTTCCAAATATTATAATTAAAACGGTATAGCTTAAAATGGTACAAAGCTTTAGACCTGCTTTTATCTCTAGACACTAAATTTTTGATATTCTTTTAATTTTATAAAAGGAATTTTTATTTATTCGATACGCAATAAAAAATTTCTCCAATGATTTTAAGGAAAAAATTTACCATAAAGTCCTGCTGAGCCCTCAGAAAAAAAATTTATCAAGCGATTTTAGTAGTAGCCCTGTAATTTCAAATGGTATAACATCAATTATTAAGTAATTTTTTCGGCTATAAAGTATCCCCCTTTCTTCTGAGGGGTTAGGGGGAGGACTTTTAATCTAAATAGTAAGGTCTCGGCTCTTATGGCCATTGGTGGGCTCTGTACTATTCCGCTCCTTTTTTCCGCCTAGCTTTTGGCTTTGTCATTTTTCAAAGGCTTAGCAATGCTTTTTCCTTGTCTTTTGATGAAAACAAGTTTTTGTTTTTTAAAGAAGTCGCTTAACGCTTTTTCTTCTTCTTTGGTAAGTCCTTCTTGAACACCAATGAAATCAACGTCCAATTCTATTTTTTTTTCTGCCATAATTAACTGTTTTTAAAATATTTTCCAATGAGTTTTAATGCGGCTCTGCTATCGATTATCATAACTCGTCCGCCAAAATGAACTACTCCGAGTTTCTTTTCGTAGTGTTGTACAAGCTGAGTTTTGGATAAAAAAGATACATTTCCTTCATGTCCTCTCTGAAACGACACTTTACAGGCAAAAGCTACCAGATTACCTGAAATGCCCGAATACATTTTTCCTTTTCCTTTATTAAAAGATGCGCTTTCTACTAAATGCATATACATGGTCTTCCCTTACTTCAAGGCTAATAAGTCCTTGAATTATGGATGGATTTCCAAAAATCGTAAGTTTATAAATATCTCTTATTGGATTTCTAAATTCTTTCTTCCAGTCGAAAATCCAACCATTCTTCTTTGTTGTCTATACAATGTCGTTTTTCGTCAAAATCGAAATTTCTGTTTTAAAATTGTCTCCTGTGACCACATTTTGAATCGAGTTGGTGAGTTTGTCAACGATAAAATCCAGTCCGATTGATTCCTCTTTTCGTACTACAAATTTACAAAATCCATTCGATTTTTTTGATTCGATGTTTCGTGTAAATTAATATAATTTTTGATGCGTAGGGCATAACTATAAAATATCAATACATTACAAAATATTTCAAGGCTAGAACGGTGTTTTTTCAAACAATCTTAAGGACAAATGACTACCATAAGGTGCATCTGAGTCCTCAGAAAAAAATTATCAAGCGATTTTAGTAGTAGCCCTGTAATTTCAAATGGTATAACATCAATTATTAAGTGATTTTTTTTCGGCTATAAAGTATTCTCCTTTCTTCGGAGGGGGTTAGGGGGAGGACTTTTAATTTGAATAGTAAGGTCTCGGCTCTTATGGCCATTGGTGGGACTATTAAGCGATTACTTTTCGCCACTCACATAGCAAAATCTTTTTAATTTGCTTTTTTATCGACCATCGACATAAAGTCAATAGCTTGCTCAAGAAAGATAACTTCAAATTTTTTCTCCATTAGGTTTAAGTGTGCTTTTAGAAGTCAAATAGAAGCAAAAAGTTTAATTATATGGAAACTTTTGAAATTTGGCTAAGATTAAAGATAAGGTCTCCTATATGAAAAGTAGGGCTAAAAATAAGCAGTTACTTTTCGGATTATACACAAGCCGTGCCGAACGCTCGGGATGAAATTTAACTATTTATTTTATTTTTTGGAAATCGTCTCCCGAATGGTTGGGATAAAAATTTGGCAGTTTCCTAAATATGCCTAAGCCTTAGTGTTAGCAACGACTTGGGCTATTTTTTATATACATTTGTTAGCTACAGGGCTTTATGCGGCTTTCCAATCTTACTTTTTTAAAATAAGCAACGATTTCTTCTTTGGTCATTTTTGCTAATTCAGCGCTCAATCTATCTTTTTGTTCTCGCGCAAATTTGACAGCGTCAAATCCTTCTTTTGTTTTAGTTTCCATAATTCATTATATCTCTTGGCGAGCGGATTTCCAATT